>JBDKSB010000011.1 GCA_039683095.1 Acidobacteriota bacterium
TCGACCCGGAATTCATGACCCTGCCCTTCGGGGATAAGGTCGTTAAGATCCCTCGCGCCGTGGCGCTGTTGCTCGCGGACGGGCCACGGGTGGAGTCGGCTTTTGACGGAACTCTGGACCCCGGCGCCGCGTTCGCGGACATTCCCGAGCCGGTCTTGACGTTCGCTAAGCTGGTTCGACTTATAAAGCATGGCTTGCCGATCGAGCGTGCGGCGGACCTGGTGGGGCTACCTCGTGATCGGGTGAGGCCGTTCTATGGATATGGCATTAAGGTATTGATGCCGCTATCGGGAACCTCGGCGATCTTGTCGAGGCTAATGGCCGAGGATGAACTCCCCGTTTTCGAAGAGAACGCACGCGGTGACCGGGTACCCGCCGGCGTCAAGACGATCCTCATCTGCGACCTCCTGGGTGCCTTCAAGTCAGGCCATAGCGAGGACGAGCTGGCGCGGGTGTGGCATGTCGAACTCGATGCCCTCCGAGCGTACGTCGCTCGGAACACTTCGCTCATCGATGCCTTGAGACGATAGCCTGATCTCCTAGTCCGGCCGTTTCCTAATCGCGGCCCTCGGCGGGGCGCTAGACCGCGAGGGGCCTGGCTGGTCACCGGGTCCCTCCCTCGCTGAAAACATTTTACCAAAGAGGAATTATGGATATCGTACAGGCATTCGAAGACCCCAAGCTTTTTGGGTCCATGATAAAAGACCAGGCATCCTGGGCGAACTGGAAAATCTTTCTCCGCGCCCTTTTCGGTCTCGAGCTGTCGTCGGCGGACCTCATCGCGTTCGAAAGGTTCACGGGTCGGACGAAGCCGCCGGCGGGGCGCTTCAACCGGGCCCTGGCCCTCTGCGCAAGACGGGCTGGCAAGTCGCGGATGGCCGCCTTCATCGCCGTCTACTTGGCCCTGTTCTACGATTGGAAGCCGTACCTCGCGCCTGGAGAGACGGCCGTGATCGCTTGCGTCGCGGTGGATCGCGTCCAAGCCAAGGTGATCTTCCGTTATATCGCCGAGATCCTCAAGCTGCCGGCGTTCCGGTACGCTAAGGCGAAGGAGCTGTCTGATGAGATCCAACTCGCCAACGGCATCACCATCAGCGTCCGGACATGCGACTTCCGTTCGCTTCGTGGGCCGTCATACTGCGCGATAATCATGGATGAGGCCGCCTTCTTCCGTGTCGATGGCAGTAACCCGAGCGAGGAGATCCTGCGGAGCGTGGAGCCGGGCATGGCATCCCTGCCAGGGTCTCTCCTGCTTATCCTATCCTCCCCATACGGGAAGTTCGGTATCGTGTGGGAGGAGTACCGCCGATCGTTCGGAAACAACGACGCCGAGACACTCGTGTGGAAGGCCCCGACGCTCGACATGAATCCGACGATCGGCAAGGGCATCGTGGACAAGGCGCTGGCGACAGACTACGTCTCGGCCAGATCGGAGTACCTCGCGGAGTTCCGCGACGATATCGAGACGTTCCTGACGACGGAGTCTATCGAAGCCGTTATCGTCCCCGGCCGGAAGGCGCTGCCGAGACTCGACGGCGTCAGATACTTCGGCTTCTTGGATAGTTCGAGCGGGATGGCTGACGCGGCGGCGGCGGCAATCGCCCACCGCGAGACGGGCGGCAAGGTGATCCTTGATAGGCTGGAGGTTCGCCCGTCCCCGCACTCGCCGCTCGACGTGCTAAAGGGCTTTATGGGGATTTTCAAGGAGTACGGGATCTTCGAGGTCCGCGCCGACCGGTATGCGGTGGGATTCACGAGCCAGGCTATCGCGGAGTCCGGGCTAAAGTATGTCCCGTCCGACCTCGACAAGTCATCCATCTTTAGGGAGTTCGAGCCGCTTGTGACCACGGGCCAAGTAGAGCTCCTAGATCACAAACAGCTCTTCCAAGAACTGCGTGGACTCGAACGCCGGACGCGGTCAGGCGGCAAGGACATTGTCGACCACTTCCCCGGAGCCCACGACGATGCGGCCAACGCCGCGGCCGGCGCCTGTGTCCTGGCGCAGAAGCCGCCCATGCGCAGGGAGATCATATGGCTATGAGGCGGGGGAGGCGGCCTGGGCCGGAGCTCCCCGGTGGATTCGGAATGCCTTTGCGGCGGAAGATTAGCCTCTCTTGGATAGACGCTCGGAGCTGGCCCTCATTCTCACTTGGCCCGAAGCCGAAGGAGCGCCTCACGAGCGGCGACGTATTCTACCAGGACATCTTTGACGGCCCGCGCTTGGTTGAAGTCGAGGTAGAGTTCCATCGAAACGTCGTTCCCGTCGCGGAGACGGATTGCATAATTCCCGTAGACCGAGTCCTCAGGCTTGCCGCCGCGGCCGTCATGCTGTTCGTGCTCCAGGCGGAACTCCTTCGCGTCCGTGAAGAACAAGATCAGGTCCGCCCGGTGGACCTCCGTCGCCTTCTCGACCTCGATGCCGTTGCCGTTGCCGTTAAGAGCGATGCTGCCGGCGAGTTTCATAAGGGCCTCCTTAAAAAGATTTTCACCTATTCTATGAGTTAAAAATGCCCGGCCGTCAAGAGGTAAGTTGTTGCTGTATCAAGAGTTATGCAATATGACCAATATATGAAACAAAATGATTGAATCGTTGGTCTTGGCAGAATGGCGGACAATCAACACCCCGGCCCCGCCCGAGATCAAAAGCATGAGAATCAGAAACCCGCATGGATAAAAATGGTTATTTATAATCAGCGACTTATAGAAATTAGTTGACAAATAGTGATACTTCATGGTATAATTAAGATGTAAGATGAAACAAGGGGATAAAACCATGAAGGACGAATTCCTCCGGGTATCCGACATTATGAGGTTGCTGAAGGTAAGTCGGATTTCAGTCAACCGCTATTTCCAGCGCGGTCTCGTCTACCACAAGGTCGGGGGTTTGGTCCGGGTGAGTCGTGCGGACCTCTCTGCTTTCCTTGATGCCCGGCGAGTCTCGCGCCGCGGGGACAAGATCATCCATGTGGGCCGCGAGTTGGCCGAAGAGGAAAGGGCCGAGCTTGAAAGGCTCAAGAGATTCCGTACCGCCCTCGGGCATCAGATGGCCCTCCTCGCGCCGCCTGGGCCGCGTGGCGTCGACGCTCTTCGGTGGTGGATGGAGTTGCCGCTTGAGCAGTTCAAGCGCGTCATGGCGATCCAGGGCGAGGTCACCGAGGGCAAGGTTGGCAAGGAGCCCGTCACTATAGAAAATGCGGTTTATCTCGTCTATTTGGCGGAGCCTTCGATAATCTCGTTCTTCACCCGCAAACGCGACGGGCAACAATTCTTTTATTGCCGCGATTGTCCCGACCGTGAAACGAGTCCGACGATGGTCTCGGTCAAGCTCGTCGGGAGCGGGACGAAGGCGACGTGCAAACATTGCGGCACGACATGGGGTGTGTCGCGGGTCAATGGAGCGTTGTCAATCCTACGGTGGCCTCTAGAGGAGGGTAGCGATGGCAAATGAACATCTCGGGCGCGTGTATGCAAGGCCGGAAACGAAGACGGCCCTTGACCCGAAGACGCACAAGAAGACCAGGGTCCCCGTGCCGAAGGGGCGGACGTATTGGTACCTGGCCTATCGGGATCACACCGGAAAACTGATTCGGCGTCGGAGCGAGAACGCCCGGACTAAACTCGAGGCCCTGGCCGAGCTCCATGACGTTGAGACGGACATCCGGCGCGGCGTTCTGCGCTATCCCAAGAAGGTCAAGTTCGGTGCCTTCGCAGACCAGTACCTCAAGATCAAGGGGACCGAGGTCGAAGCCGGGAAGATCGAGGCATCGAGTCTCGACCGCATCAAGAGGTCGGTGGATTGGCTTCTGGTCTACTTCGCCGACTCCATGCTCCACTCTATTACACCGGCCGACATTGAAGACTACAGGACTGCCCGGCTACGCGGAAAGCTTGAGTTGCCTAAGGTCCCCGGACGCCGGCGGACCGACCACGGCGCGGTCGTTCCTCGGACGGTGAATAGGGAATTGGCTCAGATGAAAAACCTATTCAACGAGGCGGAGAAGCGGGGCGTCTTCACCGGCAAGAACCCAGTTTGCCGCGTAGATTTCGCGCCCGAGCCTCGCCGCGTCCCGCCGCCGATCGGCGTGTACCAATTCCAGCAGATCATCCAAGTCGCTCACCCCCGGCTCCGCCAACTGATAGTCGTCGCCGCCCACACCCTCAAGCGAAAGACGGAGGTCTTGACGCTTCGGTGGGAGAACGTGAACTGGGAAGAGGGCCGGATCTACATCCCGAAGACGAAGTCGGGCGAGGCCAACTGGGTCTCCATGAACGACGAGCTCCGGGCCGTCCTGTCGGAGATTCAGTCCGAGTCGCCGAAGACGAAGGACGGCAGCCTGCGGTCGCCGTGGGTTTTCTGGAGCCCGCTATCGGCCGATCGCCGCCTCAGAGGATTCACGGGTTGGATGGCCGACCTCAAGGCCAAGCTTCGCGAGGTCTCGACACCCGAGGACTACAAGCGGTATTACGAGCGCCTATGGTTCCATAACCTTCGCCACTTCGCGGCCAGTCTGTTAGAGAAGAACGGCGTCGATATACTGACTCTCTCGAAACTCCTCGGCCACAAGAGCACGCGCACGACGGAGATCTATCTGCACGGCGTGGACGAGGACCAGCGTAGGGCGACGGCCCGCCTGGGGCAACTCCTCGGGACAGGCACAAATGGCGCACACCAAGACGGGACAAGCGGCGCAAATAATTGATAAGCGAATAAATAGAACGATAGAAATCTGGACTCAAAATCCCGTGCCTAGCGATAGGCGTGTGGGTTCGATCCCCTCCACCGGCACTCTTTAATCTCTTTATAATTCAGCAATTTATGAGCAATCTTGGCGCAGCCTTCACGACTGAGCCCTTTCCCGGTTGACTTCCCGCCCCCGCGGCATTATCCATCTATTAGAGAGGGCCGCTCGAGGGAGATCCCGGCTCCTCGACAGCCCGGCCGCGATCCTCTCGGGGGGCGATCGCATGGAAAAGGACAAACCCGTCGACAGGACCAGAACCCTGACCGAGGCGGGAGCCGCCGCCCGGACCATCGGTCCCTACCATCTCTTCGAGAAGATCGGGGAGGGCGGGATGGGGGAGGTCTGGGTCGCCGAGCAGCTCAGGCCCATTCACCGGCGGGTGGCCCTGAAGCTCATCAAGCCGGGAATGGATACCAAGCGGGTCATCGCCCGGTTCGAGACCGAGCGCCAGGCCCTGGCCCTGATGGACCATCCGGCCATCGCCAAGGTCTACGACGCCGGGGAGACCGCGGACGGCCGGCCGTATTTCGTCATGGAGTACGTCCAGGGCATCCCGATCACGGCCCACTGCGACAAGAACCGCCTGACCACCCAGGAGCGCCTGGAGCTTTTCAAACAGGTCTGCGACGGCGTCCAGCACGCCCACCAGAAGGCCATCATCCATCGCGACCTCAAGCCGTCCAACATCCTCGTCGCCATCCGGGACGGCGCCGCCGTGCCCAAGATCATCGACTTCGGCGTGGCCAAGGCGACGGCCCAGAGCCTGACCGAGCGGACGCTGTACACCGAGCTCGGGATGATCATCGGCACGCCCGAGTACATGAGCCCGGAACAGGCCGAGATGTCCGGGCAGAACGTCGACACCCGGACCGACGTCTATTCGCTCGGCGCCATCCTCTACGAGCTCCTGGTCGGGGCCCTGCCCTTCGACCCCAAGGAGCTCCGCCGGGCCGGCTTCGAGGAGATCCGGCGCCGGATCCGCGAGGTGGACCCGCCCAAGCCGAGCACCAAGCTCAGCACGATGGGGGAGGCCTCGACGACCCAGGCCCTCAATCGCCGGACGGACCGCCCGGCCCTCATCCGCGCCCTCCGCGGCGATCTCGATTGGATCACGATGAAGGCGCTGGAGAAGGACCGGACGCGCCGCTACGGAACGCCGTCGGATCTCGCGGCCGACATCGATCGCTACCTCCATCACCAGCCGGTCATCGCCCGGCCCCCGAGCACCGTCTACAAGACCCGGAAGTTCGTCCGCCGGCACCGGTTCGGCGTCGGCGTGGCCTCGGCCGCCGCGCTCCTCCTCGTCGGCTTCTCCGTGACCACGGCGTTCCAGGCCCGGCGCATCGCCCGCGAGCGCGACCGGGCCAACCAGGAAGCCGAGGCCTCGCGCCGGGTCTCCGATTTCCTGACCGGGCTGTTCAAGGTCTCCGACCCGGGCGAAGCCCGGGGCAACAGCGTCACGGCCCGCGAGATCCTGGACAAGGGCGCGGCCAGGATCGCCGCCGACCTCCAGGGCCAGCCGCTCGTCCAGGGCAGGCTGATGAGCACGATGGGAACGGTCTACGACAGTCTCGGTCTCTATGCGCCCGCCCGGACCCTCTTGGAGCAGGCATTGGAGACGCGGCGGAAGGCCCTCGGGCCGGACGATCCGGACGTGGCCGGCACCTTGAGCCAGCTCGGCACCGTCCTCTGGCACAAGGGCGACTTCGCCAGGGCGGAGACCTTCATGAAGCAGGCCCTGGCCATCAACGAGAAGCGCTTCGGGCCGGGGGCCGTCGAGACCGCCGCCAGCCTCCACAACCTGGGGAATGTCTATTGGCGATGGGCGAGATACGACGACGCCCGCCGGGCCATCGAGCGCTCCCTGGCCATCCGCGAGAAAGTCCTCGGTCCTGATCACGCCGATGTCGCCGACACGCTCAACTCGCTGGGCGCGATTTTTTATAAGGAAGGCGATCTCGGCCGGGCCGGCGAGATCTGGGAACGGGCGCTGGCGATCCGGGAGAAGTCCCTCGGCCCGGACCACCCCTACCTGGCCCAGACGCTCAACAATATCGCCATCTGCTATACCTATACGGGGGACCCCCGGCGGGCCGTGCCCCTGCTCCGGCGCGTGATCCAGATCCAGGAAAAGGTGCTGGGTCCCAAGCACCCCGACTTGGCCGCGGGCCTGATGAACTTGGGCGACGCCCTTTATCGGACCGGCCGGACCGCCGAGGCCAGACCCTGCTACGAGCGGGCCATCGAGATCATGGAAGCCGCCAGCCCGGACAATCCGGAGCTGGGCCGCTTCCTCGACCGGAAAGCCGTCATCCTGCTCGAGGAAAACGATATCCCCGGGGCCCGGCGGCTTTATGAGCGGTCCCTGGCGCTTCGTCAAAAGGCCCTCGGCCCGAAGAATCCCGAGGTGGCGGAGAGCCTGGGCGGCTTGGCGAATTGCGACTTCCGGAGCGGGCGGATCCGGGAGGCGGAATCCCTGTATGAGCGGGGACTGGCCCTCGTCCGCAAGCCGGACGGGACGTACTTCCCCGGGGCGTACGATCTTCTCAAGGGATTCGCGGCGCTCCTCCGGGCCACGCACAGGGACGCCCGGGCCGCCGAGATGGAAGCCCGGGTCAAGGCTTTGGAATCGAGGTGACGCCTGGATTCCGTCGCCCTGGAGGTGATAACATAGGCTCGAACAGCGGGAAACCGGATAAAAAGCCGAACGATGGCGTCCGTGGTGGTCGGCCTATTCCTGGTGTCGTTCTCCCTTCTCTCGCTGGAGATCGTCTTTACCCGGGTCCTTTCGGTCCTGCTGTCGTACCATTATGTCTTCCTCGCCGTCTCTCTCGCTTTGATGGGATTGGGGCTGGGGGGCCTTTGGGCTCACTTCGCCAGGCCGCGGACGGCGGGCCAGGACGGAGGCCCGAGGTCCCTTTCTCTCCACGCCAGTCTCTATGCCTTCTGCGTCGCCGCCGCGCCGCTCCTGATCATCTTCGTCAGCCGGCAGGAGAGGATCCGGGACAATGTCCTAATATTCAGCCTGATCCTCTTCTTGCCCTTTCTTCTGGCCGGCCGGGTCCTGGCCGAGGTTTTCCGCGCCTTTTCCGCCATGAGCGCCCGGCTGTACGGAGCCGATCTGGCCGGGGCGGCCGCCGCCGCGGTCGGGGCCGTCCTGACCCTGAACGCGTTCGGCGGAATGACCGCCATTTTCTTTCTGGCCGTGATCGCTTCGGTGGCGGCCCTTCTCTTCGCCCTCGCCGGCCGTGACGGGAAGAACGGGCCCGTCTTGCCGCCCCTCGCGGCCCTGGCGCTCTCCGTCGTTCTCCTTGGCGCGGGCTTGACCGGCCGTTTGGCGGCCGGGCTGGCGGGCGGGGCCAACCCGGCCAAGGAGATCCATGACGTCCTCTCCAGGCCTGAGTTCAGGGGGAAGATCGTCGAGTCCAGGTGGAGCGCTTTCGGGCGGACCGATCTCGTCGAGTTCGAAGGCTACCCCGATCAGATGGAGATCTATCTGGACGGCACCGCCGGGACGCCGATGTACAGGTTCTCGGGGGCGGTGGATGATCCGGAGCCGGCGGTCCGCAGTCTCAGGACCTCGTTTTCGGGATACTTCCCCTTCCTTTTCCTGAAGGAGAACGAGCGGGATGACGCCCTGATCATCGGGCCGGGCGGCGGCCGGGATATCCTCGTGATGCTCCTGGGGGGAGTGAAAAGGATCACGGCCGTCGAGGTGAACAAGGATCTCGTGGATATCGTCCGCGGCCATGCCCGGTATAACGGCGGCATTTATTCCGGGTTCGCGAACGTCCGGATCGTCGTCGACGATGGAAGGAATTTCCTGAAGCGCCAGAAAAGCCGATACGACCTGATCATGCTGAGCCTTCCCGTCACCGCCACCAGCAGGAGCCTCGAAGGGTTCGCCCTGACCGAGAACTATCTCTTCACCGCGGATTCCATCAAGGACTATGTCGGCCATTTGACCGACGAAGGGCGCCTGATCGTCGTCTGCCACGGCGACGCCGAGGTCTCGCGGCTCCTGATCCTCTCGCTCTCCGCGCTCAAGGACATGGCGATCGGTCAGGCGGAAGCGATGACGCGCATCTGCGTCCTGGGCTCGGAAAAGTACCCCGTCTTCGTCCTGAAGAAGACGCCCTTCGACCCGGAGGTCGCGTCTTCCATGGCCGATTCCCTCGGGCATTTCGGGGTCCGCCCGGACGCGTCCTATTTTCCCTATGTCAGAAAAGGCGAGACGCGGAGATCCATGCTCACGGCCCTGGGCGACGGCCGGCTGAGCCCGGAGGGTTTCGAGCGGAGGATCCGGGCGCTCGGCTATGACGTCGGCCCCGTGTCGGACGACCGGCCTTTCTTCTACAAGCTCGAGCCGGGCCTGCCGAAAGCCGTCGCGCGGGGGCTCTGGATCTCCGCTCTCCTGGCGTTGATCGCTCTGGCCGCGCCTCTCCTGGACCGCGGGACACGGAAAGGCCCTTCGCCGCGGGATCCCCGGTTGATCGTCCTGTTCCCGCTGCTCGGCCTGGGGTTCATGCTGGTCGAGATCTCCCTGATCCAAAAGTTCGTGCTTTTTCTCGGGCAGCCCGTCCTCGCGATGTCGGTCATCCTGTTCTCGCTCCTGGCGGGCGCCGCGGGAGGCAGCCTGAGCAGCGGCAGGATCGCGACAGGCCGTTTGACCGGAAGCCTGGCCCGGGCGTCGCTCGCCGTCTTCGCGGTCGTCCTGGTCTACAGCGCCGTTCTGCCTCCGGCCCTCGGGCGCATCCTGGGCTTGAGCCCGCCCCTTCGCCTGATCATGGCCGGCATCCTTCTCGTCCCCCTGGGTTTCTTCATGGGTTTCCCCTTTCCCTTGGCCCTCAGGGCTCTGGATGCGAGGAAGGCCGGGGATCTCATCCCCTGGATGTGGGGATTGAACGGCGCCTGCTCCGTCCTCGGCTCGACGGCGGCCGTCGCCATCGGCATCCTTGCGGGATTCAGCCGGGCCTTCCTCGCCGGGGGATTCTGCTATCTCGCGGCCTTCGCGCTGTTCGTCGGATCCGGGCCGGCGCGCGCCCGACACGGCCGGGGGTGATATTCCTCGCCGCAGCGAGCGGGCTGCCCGGAGATCGGAGCAGGACAAAAAAGAGGGAGGGGCCGCCCCCTCCCTCGGTTCCCGGGCCGGTCTAGAAGCTGTAGCGGAAGGACAGCCGGATGCGCCGGGTTAGCTGGGTGATGCCGTAGATCTTCTTGTAAGTCCCGCTGATGGTGTACGTTCCCGTGCTGACGTTGTTATCCGTCGGCTGCCATGTTCCGGCAGGGTCCTGGTAGAGATCGTAGTAGTGATTGCCGAGCAGGTTGAAGACATCGGCGAAAAAGGCGATGGTGCCGTAGTGCTTCAGGGTGAACGTCTTCTCCAGCCGGACGTCCATGTTCTGCCAGGCGTAATATCTTCGGGCGCCGTTGACTTCGAGCGCGACGGTCTGCTCGCCTCCCGAGACGAGGACGTTGTTGGCCTCCGCCCAATCCGCGGGCGGCACGACGGTCACGCTCCTGGCCCAGGGGGTTCCGCTGGCGTACTGGTAGTTGAAGGAGGCCAGGATCCCCAGGGGGATGTCGAACGAGCCGAAGAGCTTGATGACCACCGGCCTGTCCTCGCCCGTCCGCCCGCCCCAATTGACGAACCAGTTGGCATTGTTCCCGACGGAGGTCGTCGCGTGGATATCCCCATAGCCGCCCTGGATGTTGCCCCACGTCTTGGATAGATTGAGGGAACCGCCCAGTTCCCAACCCTTGGCCCGGCGCTTCTCGAAGGTCAGCTCGACCCCGGAGTATTTCCTGAAGGCCTCGGGCACATTGGCGACCCGCAGGATCCAATTGCCGGGAGAATCGTTGCTCAGGAAGTACATGTTGACCGTCGTCGCCGGGAAGGTCGTCCCGACCGCGGGGACCGTGGTCGTGAAGGGGACCCAGTAGTTTTCGCCGGGCGACGTGGTCGGATTGTACCAGTACTTTCCGGTATCGAGGTCGTACAGGACGTCATCGATGATGTTCTTTTTGCATTTGTAGATGTAGTTCAGCCCGACCTTGAAGTCCTTGAACAGCTCGTGGTCGATCCCGGCGGAGAACTGGTTGTCATAAGGGGACTTGATACCCGGGGCGACGCCCGTGATCCAGCTGTCCCTCAGCATGCCTCCGGGATTGCCCCAACTCCAGTACATCTCATATTGGTCTCCGCCTTCGCCCGGGGCGCTGGGGAGCCTGTCCCCGTTGTCGTCCCACCAGGCGAAATAGTACGTATTCCAGCGAAGAGGGTGGATCCGCTCGAAGATGGACACCCAGATGTTGTCGCTGTACATCCCGTAATGCAGCTTGAGGGCCGTCTTCCCGTTGCCGAAAAGGTCGTAGGTCAGCCCGATCCTCGGCGTGAGGATGTCCCACTTGATGATGTTCTTGACGCCTTCCATGTCGAACGCGGCGTAGGGATTGAAGCCGTCCAGGTACGGCGCGATGTACGTCTCTCCGAGCGCATAGGCGATGCCGCCGGTCTGATCATGATGGATATCCGGGAGCCAGCCGCGGACGTTGTCATAGCGGGCCCCGAAATTGACGGTCAGCCTTTTCCTGATGGTGAAGGAATCCTGGATATAGCCCCCGACCCTCAGGAAATTCCCCTGCGCCATGTAGCCCTTCTTTTCGGGCGTGTACATGTTCACGCCGATGAAGCTGTCGCCCCATTCGTTCGTGCCGTACACCTCGTCATAATAATAGGGGCTGCCGTTGTACCAGTACATCTCGACCGGCTGGCTCTTCCAGACCGCCCAACTGTCGGCTCCGCCCTGGACTTCGATCCCCGCCTTGGCCTCGTGATCGCCGCCGAGGACATTGTCCAGGAAGCGGATCACATGGGCCGAGGCCTGCCACGAGGGCCGTCCGGTCCACTCGTTGGCCCCGCGGTAGCCGGTCCCGAAATATTCCCCCGTGTAATAATCGTAATTGTAATAGGAATTGGTCAGCTCCGGACGGGTCAGGAGGATCGTGGCGTCGACGTCCGTGTATCCCCCTCTCAATTCCAGGATCGTATTCTTGTCGATGAGCCAGTTCATCGCTCCCGTGAAGGCGTAGTTGGCCCAGGGGTCGTCCTTCTGGCTGACATCAAAGGGGATATTCCAGCCCAGGCTTCCGTTCGCTCCGGCGTTGTCGAAGGCCTTTTGGATGTTCCCCATCAGCGCGAACCGCAGGGATTTTGACAGCTGGAACGTGAGTTTCAGGAAGGTCGCCCAGTTCCAGTTCTTTTGATCGTAGGTATCATAGAACGTCCCGTAGGGGTCGGTGAAAGGGACGAATGCCGTGCCGTACTTGTTGCGGGCATAGCGGCCGCTGGCATAGAACCACAGCTTGTCCTTCAGGATCGGTCCGCCGAGGCCCAGGATGCCCTGCCAATCAAAGACCGGGGCGCTCGGTTTCGCCAGCCCCAACGCCGAGAGCTGATCCAGGGGCAGCACGGATCGGGTCATGTTCTTATCGGTATAGAAACCCTGGAAGATGCCGGAAAACGTGTTCCCGCCCGACTTGGTGATGACGTTGATGAAGCCTCCGGAGGTCGTGCCGACCTCGGCCGGCATCCCTCCGGTCATGATCTCCACTTCTTCCATCAGGTTGAATTCGATGGGGATGTTCAATTGCTGCTGGCAGGGGTCGTTGGCATTGAGGCCGTCGATCTGATAGGTGTTGCCGCCCGCGGTGGAGCCCTTCACATTGGTCGAGTCGACCGTGCCGGGCGTCAGGGCGATGATGCTCGCCAGGTTGCGGCCGATGGGCAGGTTCTGAAGCAGATCGGCCTTCATGATGACTTCCGTCTTGGAGGCCTTCACGTCCACGGCGGGCGACGCGCCCACGACCGTGACCTGTTCCTCGAGCCTGGTTTCGGGCAAGGTGAAGTTGAGGGTGACGGTCAGGCCCAGCCGGACGTCGATCTTTTCCTGCCGGATCGTCTGGAACCCCTTCAGCTCGGCCACCAGGGTATATTCCCCGGGAGGAAGGAGGACGAACCTGAACGCTCCGTCCTGCCTGGTCACATCCGTCGCTTTGCCCATCAGCGCCGGACTCGTCAGAGTGATGTTGACCCCCGGGATCGGGGCCTTCGCCTGGTCCGTCACGATGCCCCTGATCGAACCGGTTTCCCGGCTCGAGATCTGGGCCGTCGCCAGATAAGCCAAGGAGAAGAACAGGAGGACCGCCGCCGCAACCTTCAGACTTTTCATTTTTTCCCCCTAAACAAGGATTAAAAAATGACAGACTTGATCCGTTGATGCTGTTTGTGTCTGTTCCCCATGGTCCGTTCCCGGGACGCTTTAATCAAACTTATAGGGCCGATTTATTGTCCTGTCAACGTCTTTTTATGAGGACCGATGCCCGTCGCCCCGCCGGGCGGCCGGGCGACCGAACGGTCCTCTCTCAGGCTTTCAGCCTGGCCAGCAGGCCGCGGACGAGCGCTTCCCGCTCCTTGAGGCTCTCCTTGAAGTCGAGAGCCTGGGTATGGTGGAGCTCGGAGCGGACGTCGTCGAGCTCGGTCTGCAGGAGATCCACGAGGAATTCCTGTTCGGACTTGCTCAGGTCGATGGCCATGTTCCCCTCCCGTCGCCCGGGATTCCCTGATCAGAATATAGGGCGAAAAGCCCCGTTTTGCAATACGGCCCGCGCGCCGGCCACGCAGCCAGCGGCGCCCGGAGCGGAACCATTCCGCCGCCGGTCCGTTGACCGCCTCCTTCCCCGGTGATATCATTCCGTCTGTCCGGCCGGCAGGGGAGACGGGATAGAAGATCCCCCGACCATCAGACGGCCGGTCCGAGATCGCCGGCCATGCCGGCCAGGCCCGTTGTTCAAGGAGGTCCCATGTCCAAGCGCCATGCCGTCGTTCTGGCCGTCATGCTTCTCGCCGTCTCGTCCGCGCTCGCGGCGGCCGAGATCCCGCTGACGGCCCTGACCCTCCAGCCCGGCAAGACCTTCACGCTCACCTTCGCCAAAACCAACCGGGCCCCGTCCGGGGCGTCCATGCAGGCGACCATCGGCTATGACAAGGGGCAGGCCTCGGTCAAGCTGACCTATAAGAAGATGGAGCCGGCCGTCCTCTTCGCCGGCGACATCGCGGCCTACGTCCTCTGGGCCGTCACCCCCGACGGCACGACCGAGAACCTGGGCGAGGTGATCGCCGACAAGAAGAGCGCTTCCGGCCTCCTTCAGGCCTACACCGGCAAGCGGACGTTCGCCCTGATGGTGACGGCCGAGCCCTTCGCCACGGTCACCCGGCCGACCGAGCTGGCCCTGTTCCTCTCCGGCGAGGTCCAGGGCGTGGGCGCCGCCAACAACGCCTTCACCTATAAGGATTTCTCGACCGCCTACAAGCCGGCCATAGATTCGATCTCTGGCATCCAGTACAACGATCCCACCCCGGCGGCCGTCAAGCAGGCCCAGAAAGCCATGGAGATCGCCGGGCGGCTCAAGGCCGCCGAGGTCAATCCCAAGGCCATGGACGAAGCCCAGGTCGCTTTCGGCGCGGCCATGGCGGCGAAGGACAAGAAGGTCATGGCCGACCAGGCCCGGGTGGCCGTCCAGCTGGCTTCGCAGGCGATCAAGGACACGATCAAGGCCGCCGAGGCCAAGGCCGCCGCCGAGGCCGAGGCCAAGCGTCAGGCCGAGCGGGCCGCCCTCGAAGAGCGGGCGGCCACGGCCGAGAGCGAGGCGGACCGCATCGCCCGGGAGCTCGGCGAGGTCAAGGCCCAGCGCGAGGCCCTGGCCAGCGAATCGGCCAGCCTGGCCAAGCAGACCGAGACCCTGGCCGCGGAGCGCGACGCGCTCGCGGCGGAGCGGGACGCGCTGGCCAGGGACCGCGACGCCATCAAGAAGGAGCGCGACGAGCTGGCCGGCATGCTGAAGGGGGCCCTGTCCTCCGTCGCCGAGACGACCGAGACCGCCCGCGGCGTCATCGTCAGCCTCTCCGGCATCCTCTTCGACGTCGGCAAGGCCACGCTCAAGCCTGCCTCCCAGCTCACGGTGGCCAAGCTGGCCGGCATCCTCATGGTCTTCCCCCGCATGAACCTGAGCATCGAGGGCTACACCGACTCGACCGGGTCGGCCGAGCTCAACATGAAGCTGTCCGTGGACCGGGCCCGGGCGGTCTATGATTTCCTGCTGACCCAGGGCATCTCGAACGACCGGATGAAGTTCCAGGGCTTCGGCCCCGAGAACCCGGTCGCGCCCAACGACAGCGAGGCCAACCGGGCCCGGAACCGCCGGGTCGAGGTCGTCCTGACCCAGGCCGTCCGGAGGCCCTGACGTTCCATTTAACGATCACAAAAGAATAGCGATAGCGCCCAACGGTGACGCCGGGCGCGTCTCCGTGAACGTTTTGCCCTCCCAATTCGTCTATCCGGGTATAGACGCCTAGGAGCAACCATGAAACGATGGATCATCCGCGGTCTTTCGCTTGTCCTGCTCGTCACGTTCTTCTACTTCCTCTTCGCCTGCGGCCGGAAGAAGGCGGAGATCAAGCTGGTCGCCGCGACCCGGGGCGACATCGTCGAGAAGGCCCTCGCCGTGGGCACGATCGAGCCCGAGAAGGAGATCAGGGTCAAGTCGACCATTCCCGGCATCGTCGCCGAGGTCCTGTTCAAGGTCGGCGACCGGGTCAAGGAGGGGGCGGCCCTGTTCAAGATCTCCCCGAACCCGACCCCCCTCGAGTACGTGGAGGCCCGCCGGGCCATGGAGCTGGCCGAAGTGACCATGCTGAAGCTCAAGGGCGACTGGACCCGGCAGCTCGAGCTCTATAAGGGCAGTCTCGTCTCCAAGTCCGAGATGGAGGCCATCGAAGGGGGGTACCGGGAGGCCGAGCTGCGCTATCGCACTTCCGCCGAGCGCTTCGAGCTGCTCGAGAAGGGCCGCATCCGCATGTCCAACCGGGACATCAACTCCCTGATCAACGCGCCTATCAGCGGCGTCATCCTGTCCCAGAGTGTCTTCCAGGGCGACCCGGTCGTCCCGCTGACGAACTACCAGCCCGGCACGGAGATGTGCTCGCTGGCCGACATGGGCAGCCTGCTCTTCAAAGGCACGGTCGACGAGATCGACGTCGGCAAGATCTCCGACGGCCTGCCGGCCGAGATCCAGATCGGAGCCCTGCCCGACGCCAAGATCCCCGGCCGGGTGGACCGCATCTTCCCCAAGGCCAAGAAGGAGGGCAACGCCACCCTCTTCGACATTTGGGTCTTGATCGAGGACGCCGGCGGGGCGACTCTCCGGGCGGGCTTCTCGGCGACGGCCAGCATCCGCATCCATGAGCGGCGCGGCGTCGTCCTCCTCCCCGAGCGCCTGGTCCTGTTCGAGGACGGCAAGAAGTTCGTCGAGGTCCCCGACGGGGAGAAGACGAAGAAGGTCGAGGTCCGGACCGGGCTCTCCGACGGTCTCAACATCGAGGTCCTCGACGGGCTCAAGGAAAGCGACCAGGTCGTCGAGCGTCCGCCCCGGGAGATCAAGTGATCGCGACGTTCTTCCGCAACCTCTTCCGGGACCTGGTCCGCCAGCCCCTGCGGACCGCCCTGACCCTGTCGGGGGTCGTCTGGGGCACCTTTTCCGTCGTTCTGCTCCTGGCCTTCGGCGATTCCGTCTCCAAGGCCCAGATCAAGCGCTTCCACGGCATGGGCCAGGGCATCGTCCTCGTCTTTCCCTCGCGGACGACCCTGCCCTGGCAGGGCTTCCTCAGGGGCAAGGCCGTCCGCATCACCCCCGAGGAGGTCGAGGCCATCCCGGACAAGGTCCCCGGCATCGAGCTCATCAGCCCCGAGTTCGTCGGCAGCCGGCTCATCAGCTACGGGCGGGCCGAGTTCCGTAACACGGTCCGGGGCGTCAATCCCCAGTTCGAGCGCATGCGCAATACCATCGCCGAAAAGGGCCGCTTCATCGATCCCGAGGACATGGCCGCCCGGAAGCGGGTCTGCTTCATCGGCGACGTCCTGGCCACGGACCTCTTCGGGACCGATGAGCCCGTGGGCAAGGCCGTCTTCATCGACGGCGTCCCCTTCACCGTTATCGGCGTCATGCGGACGAAGCTCCAGAACTCCAACTACAACGGCCAGCGGGACGAGCGCTGCGCGTTCATCCCTTGGACGACCTACGCTTCGCTCTACGGCACGAAATTCGTCTCCAACATCATCTTCCGGCCGCTCGAACTGACCCGGAGCAAGGCGGTCACGGAGGATGTCAAGGTCCACCTGTCCAAGCTCATCGGCTTCTCGCCGGCCGACCCGGACGCCCTGGGCATCTGGGACACCCTGGACTTCGAGAAGCAGTTCACGACCTTTTTCCTGGCTTTCACCATCTTTCTCGGCGTCATCGGCTCGTTCACCCTTCTCGTCGGAGGGGTGGGCGTGGCCTCGATCATGCGCGTGGTCGTCGACGAGCGGACCCGCGAGATCGGGGTCAAGCTGGCCGTCGGGGCCCGCCGCCGGACCATCCTCTGGCAGTTCTTCAGCGAGTCGCTGGCCCTCATGGCCATCGGCGGTCTGGCCGGGTTCGGGCTCGCGGCCGGCGTCCTTACGGCGGTCAAGGTCTTTTCGCAGCGCGCCTCCGGGGACATGACCTTCGCCACCTTCATCGGCATCCCCGTTCTCAATCCGCTCGTCGTCGTTTCGACGGTCCTCATCCTGATCGCGATCGGCGTCATCTCCGGGATCATCCCGGCCCGGACCGCCGCCTCGACTGACCCCATTGAAGCCTTGAGGAAGTAGGGAAACGCCATGAACCCGACCCTGCCCCGCTTCTTCTGGAGCGAATACCGGAAGCGCCGCAAGCGGGCCGCCCTCATCACCTTCGCCCTGTTCTGGGGCACCCTCTCGATCCTCCTGCTCATGGCCTTCGGCCAGGGCATGAGCACCCAGTCCCGGGTCGCCTTCAGCGGGCTTGGCGAGACGCTGGTCATGGTCTACGGCGGGCAGACGTCGGTCGTCTTCGAGGGCCTGCCCAAGGGCCGCACGATCCGGCTCTATCCGGAGGACATCGACTACCTCCGGGACAGGATCCCCGAGATCCGGCGCATCGTCCCCGAATCGTACAACGGCTGGCCGGTCTCGGCGGAGGGCAAGGAGATCAACCGGACCGTCCACGGCACGACGGCCGATTTCGGGGTCATGCGGACCCAGGTGCCGCAGATGGGCGGCCGCTTCATCAACGCCGACGACGACCGGCAGGGCCGGAAGGTCGCCTTCATCGGCTGGAAGGTCGCCAGCGACCTGTTCGGGACGAAGGACGCCGTCGGCCGGACGATCGTCGTCAACCGCGTCCCGTTCACCGTGGTCGGGGTCCTGAAGAAGAAGATCCAGGACTCGATGTACAACGGGCCGGACGCCGACCAGGTTTACCTGCCTTTCCTGGCCTTCCGCCAGATCGACAACCAGCGCTATCTCGACCAGATCCACATACAGCCGTGCGAGGCCTCGCAGGCGGCCCTCATCGAAGACCGCGTCAAGGCCCTCCTGGGACGCAAGTACCGCTTCGACCCGGCCGACCGGTACGCCGCGAGCTTCTGGAACACCATCGAGAACAACAAGCAGGGCGAGGCCATCTTCAAGGGCATCGAGGTCTTCCTCGGGATCATGGGCGCCCTGACGCTGCTCATCGGCGCGGTCGGCGTGACCAATCTCATGTACGCGGCGGCCAAGGAGCGGACCAAGGAGATCGGGATCAAGCTGGCCATCGGGGCCCGGCGGCGGACGATCGTCGGGCAGTTCCTGCTGGAGACCCTGTTCGTCTTCGCCAAGGGCACGTTCTGGGGCTTCATCCTGGCCTTCGACGTCGTCAATCTCGTCCGCCTGGCACCGATCAACTACGACTCCTTCGGCATCGAGGCCTACCTGCTGCGTCCGGAGTTCTCGCTGCGGACCTTCGTCATCTATATGACCGTGCTGGGCGTCCTGTGCTTCCTGTCGGGCATCTTCCCGGCCCTCCGGGCGTCGCGGGCCAACCCGATCGAATCACTGCGCTATGAATAGGTACCGACCATGATCGATCTCAAAGGCATCACCAAGGTCTACCGGACGGGCAGCCAGTCGCTGGAGGCGCTCCGGGGCGTCTCGCTCGCGATCGGCCGGGGGGAGTTCGTCTCCATCATGGGGCCGTCCGGGTCGGGCAAGTCGACGCTCATGAACATCATCGGCTGCCTGGACACCCCGAGCGCCGGCGACTACGTCCTCGACGGCGAGACGGTGGCCGGGCTGACGTTCGACGAGCTGGCCGCCGTGCGCAACCGCAAGATCGGCTTCGTTTTCCAGAACTTCAACCTGCTGCCCTACGCCACGACCTGGGAGAACGTCGAGCTGCCCCTGCTCTTCGACGGCAAGAACGCCAGGAAGAGGCGCGAGCGGGTGGCCGAGCTCCTCCGCGCGGTCGGCCTATACGACTGGCGCGACCATCGGCCGACGGAGCTCTCGGGCGGCCAGCAGCAGCGCATCGCCCTGGCCCGGGCCCTGGCCAACGATCCGCCCATCCTGCTCGCCGACGAGCCGACGGGCAACCTCGATTCGAAGAGCGGCGAGGAGATAATGGCCATCCTGAGCGGCCTCTGGCGCAGCGGCCGGACGATCGTCATGGTCACCCACAACGATCACATCGCGGCCCGGTCGGGACGGACGATCCGGCTCTTCGACGGCCAGGTCGTGTCCTGACGGTTTGACTCACCCCCGGGGCAGGGTTATCATGGGGCCATCGCCGGGCGCCCGCCCGGCCCCCTTTCTATCGCGAGGAGGGACGCGATGAAAAAAGCCCCGCTGCTCGTCACCCTGGCCCTGGCCTGGTCCCTGGGAGGGATGCCGTCCGCGTCTGCCCAGGAGCTGACCTGGGCGAGCTTCCAGGGCTACGACGTGCCGTTCGTGCCGACGCCGCCCGAGGTCGTGGACGAGATGCTCCGCCTGGCCGGCGTCAAGGCCGGCGACGTCCTCTACGACCTCGGCTGCGGCGACGGCCGGATCGTCATCGAGGCCGCCAGGCGCTACGGCGTCAGGGCGGTCGGCATCGACATCGATCCGATCCGCATCCGCGAGAGCAACGACAACGCCGCCGGGGCCGGGCTGGCCGCCAAGGTACGCTTCATCCAGCAGAACCTCTTCGAGGCGGATTTCCGTGACGCCACGGTCGTCACCATGTACCTGCTGACGTCGGTCAACCTGCGCCTGCGCCCCAAGCTCCTGGCCGAGCTCAAGCCGGGGACGCGGCTGGTCTCCCATAGCTTCGGCATGGACGAGTGGCGGCCGGACAAGACATCCGTCGTCGCGACCAGCTTCGGCGACGAGCGCGGCGTTTACTTCTGGATCGTGCCGGCCAACGTCAGCGGGCGCTGGGAATGGGACCTGGGCGCCGGCGCGGGCCGGAGACACTGCGTCCTCGAGGCCTCCCAGCAGTTCCAGGACGTGACCATCTCGGCCCGCGAAGGAACGCGGCTCCTGGCCGCGGACGACGTCCGGCTGGCCGGCGACCTGATCGGCTTCCGGCTCGAGGCGGCGGCGCAGGGCCGGGCGCCGTTCGATGTCTATGAGGGCCGGGTCGCCGGCGACACCATCACCGGCACGGTCCGGCCGGCCGGAGCGGACAAAAGCGCCGCCGTCCCCTGGATAGCGAAGCGGGACCACAGGACCATCGAGAGCATCGCCAAGTAGGCCGGACGGCCCGGCCTCAATCGAGCGAGAAGGCCCGCGACGACAGGGCCATGAGGGCAACCAGGCCGGGGTCGAGATCCGCCAGCCGGCCGCAGCCCTCGGGCAGCGTCGCTCCGAGGCGCCGGCGGAGCTTCCGGAGATAGGAGAAGCGCACCGGGAACGAGCGCCTGGCCCGGCGGACGAAGGCGCGGCGGAAATATCCCGGCTGCTTGCCGGCCGATTCGCGGAACATCAACGTCAGGCCGGAGCCGATGGCGTCGCAAAGGGCCGAACGGGAGGGCGCCGCGCCCAGCCGGGACCGTTCCAGAACGGCGGCCAGGTAGGCCTCGAGCCGGAGCGCTGTCGCATCGAGCGGGCCGGCCTCGATCCCCCGGGAGAACAGGGTCCGGTGGCCGCAGGCCGAGTCCTTGGCCGTGTCCTGGAGATCGTCCGCGAGCTGCAGGAAGGTGCCGAAGCCGAAGCAGAATTCCTGATCCGCGGGACGGAGCGCGCCGGCCACCAGATAGCCGTCGGCCAGGACCGAGGCGCCTCCCTTTTCCAAGCTGATCGCCAGGATCTCCTCCGCCGACGAGGCGGCGCCGGGCCGCTGCTGGAGCAGGCTCCGGACCTGGGCGTTGTAGATGGCCAGGAGAGACCTGTGGACGTCCGGGAAACGGTCGCGGGGGAACTGCCGCTCGAGGAGCCGGACGAGCGAGAGCAGCTTCTCTTCGACGGGCGTCTGCGCCGGAGCCGCCGCGCCCTCGAGCCAGCCGCGCAGACGGGCCGCGGCGGCCAGCTTTCCGGCTTCGGAGGTCCCGGCGTCGTCGAGCGCGTTGTCGAGGTAGGGGTAGACCATGCTGTAGGCGAAGACGGCGTCTGTGTGCTCGACCGGGAGCCCGAGGTCGAACTGCAGGGAGTTCATGATCCAGACGTTGCGCAGGGCCTGGTAGGCTGAGGCCAGGCCGAGTGCCGGGTCGAAGTCCCGGGCGGCCTGGATGAACCGCCGGGTCGAGTTGAGGAAGCGGGCGTCATAGACCTTATCGAGGGGAAGGCCGGTGAGCCGCAGGAGGCGCCTGAACGACGGCCGCAGGGCGGCGCCGATGGCCTCGAGATGGGCCGCCTCGAGCCGGCCTTCGAGGAAGGCCTTCCTCATGGATTCGGAGGACAGGCCGGCGACGATCCGCGAAAGCTCGCCCTCCGCGGCCAGCTTGTCCGCGCGGGCGCAGCGCCGCCCGGGAGGCAGGGCTTCGACCGGGGCGGCGTGCCAGAGGCGAACGTGGTCCCGGACGAGCTCCGCGACGCGGTCCCCGAGGGCGCCGGTCCGGGTCGACAGGAACGAAGCGAGGTCGGTCATGGGCCTCCGCGACTCCAGATTATAGGTCAAAAGCCCGCGGACGGGAACCGCGCCTCGACGTCGTCTTTGTTTGGATCGAAGGACCGGGGGGGGACCCGGCGGGAGCGCGGTCCGGGTCAGCGCGAAATGGCGGTCGGGATGCCGCCGCCGTTCTTCTCGGCATAGAGGTGCTTGATCAGGGAGAGCAGCGTCTGGGAGATGCTGTGGAGGAACTCGACGCCGCTCTCGAAGAGATCGTCGTCCTCCTCGCTCTTCTTCGTCCACTTGACCTCGCCGTCCACCTTGACGGACTGATGGGTCCGCTCGAGGTCGATGACGATGCGGACGACGCTGCCGACGGGGAAATAGTGCGGCGTGCAGATCCGGGCCCCGGACAGGGACAGGTCGTGGGTGTGGGCGTTGATGCCGCGGCCGCTGAAAGCCTCGGCCCCTTCGGAGGTCGACTTGATGAAAACGGTGTTGCGCTCCATGAACCGCTTGTCTTTACGGTTGTCCATCGTCCACGTCCTTCCAGAGGTTCTCGGATCGTTGCAGCCCCATCCTCGCCTGGGGGGGCCGCAAGGGTCAATCACCCCTAAGGGTGATTCATGAGGTGATATCTCACCCCCCGCGGGCCGGGCCGGCCGTTCAGCGCCGGCGGCTCATGATATAGGCATGGAGGCCGCGGAGGATGTCCCGATGCGCCGGCCGGACCGGCAGGGCCGCGATCTCGACGAGGACCCGGCGGCCGAAGCGGTCCATGGCCTTCCCGGCCTCCGCGCGGACGCCGAGCCGCTCGGCCAGGCCCTGGACGAAGCGGATGTCGGCGTCGGTCGCGGCGGGGCAGCCGAAAAGGCGGGACAGCCGCTCCGCGTCCGGCCCGGCGGCCCGTTCGAGCAGGCCCGTCGCATAGAGTGTCTTCTTCCCTTCGCGGATGTCGGAGCCCACCGGCTTTCCCGTCGCCGAGGGAAGGCCGAACAGGCCCAGCTCGTCGTCCTTGATCTGGAAGACGAGCCCCAGGTCCTGGCCGAGCCGTTCGAAGGCTGGCAGGGCCGCGCGCCGCCCTCCGCCGAGGAGCCAGCCCGCGGCCAGGGGCAGGTAGAACGAGTAACGGGCGGTCTTGACCCTGTAGATCTCGAGGATGCGGCGGCGGGGGACGGGCCGCCGCGACGCTCCGGCCTCGATGTCGAGCATCTGGCCGAGCCCGACCAGCCCGAATTCCGAGGCGAAAAGCCTGTCGACGGCCGCCGTCCGCCCGGCCGGGCCCGGCAGCCCGGCGATGGCCTCGAAGGCCAGGAAGATGGCGATCTCGCCGGCGCAGATGGCCAGGCTCGTCCCGAAGTGAGCCGCCTCGGGCCCGGCGGGGAACGGGGCCAGGCGGGCATATTGCTCGTGGACAGAGGGGCCGCCGCGGCGCCGGGGGTCCCGGTCCATGATGTCGTCGTGGATGAGCAGACCGGACTGGATGAGCTCGAAGGCGGCGCCGGCCCGGACGGCGGCGGGGGCGGCGGCCCGCCCCCCGGCCATCTCGCAGCCGAGCGCGACCAGGCCGCCCCGGATCGCCTTGCCCTTGCGGGTGAACCTTTCCAGGCGCCGCAGGACGTCGGGCCCCCACGGCCGGAGGCGGGCCGCTTCGGCGCGCTTGGCCGCCAGGAAAACGGACAGGTCCGCTCTCAGGCGCCGGCCCGCGGTCTCGAAAAAGGCCTCGAAGGTCATGGCGCCCCGTCCCTCCCATGCCCGTTCTTCCCGCGGGCCTCGAGGCGCCGGACAACCTCGGCGACGAGCTCCATGGGCGTCGAGGCGCCCGAGGCGATGAAGACAGTGGCGCCGGCCGGGATGGCGATGCCTTCGACGCTCTCGGGCCGGTCGATCAGGCGGGTGGCCGGATTGATGGCCCGGGCGATGTCGTAGAGGTGCATGGTGTTGGCGCTGTGGCGCGAGCCGATGATGATGACGCAGTCGGCTCCGCGGGTATGCCCGGCGACCTCGCGCTGCCGGATCTTGGTCGGCCGGCAGATCGTGTCGTGGTAGACGACGTCGGGGACGAGGGCCCGGAGGCGCTCGACGATCCGCCGGGCGTCCTCCTCGACGAACGTGGACTGGGCGACCACCCCGGCCCGGAGGACGCCGGCGAAGAGCTCGGGAGTCACATCGCCGGGCGACCCGACGACGACCGCCCGGGCGACCTGGCCGACGATGCCCCGGACCTCCTCGTGCCCGGCCTGGCCGATGACCACGGGCAGGCGTCCCTCGGCTTCGACCTCGCGGAGGCGGTCGTGGATGATGCGGACCATGGGGCAGGTGGCGTCGACGAACTCGAGGCCGCGGGCGGCCAGCTCGTCGTAGCGCTTCCGGGTCGAGCCGTGGCTCTGGAGGATGACGACCCCGCCCGGCGGGACCTCGTCGAGGCTCTGGACGATGCGCAGGCCCTGGGCCTTCAGGGCCTCGACGACGTGCTCGTTGTGGACGATCTCGCCGAGCATGTAATAGGTCCGGCCCCGCCCGTCAGCCAGGAGGCGCTTGGTCAGATCGAGGGTCTGGCGCACGCCGACGCAATAGCTGAGGGTCTCCGACAGAAGGATCTTCACCTGGGTTTTCCCGACGCGGGCATTCTATGCGCGGGCCGCGGCCCTGTCAACGCGCCCGACCCCCTCCGGTCTCAGGATCTGAAGTGGTCGCGGAAATAGGAGCAGCCGTCGGCGATGGTCCTGTCGGCGTCGATGTAGGCGTGGTCGAACTCGCGCCGGCTCTTGGCGTTGTCATAGTAGGCCGTCCAGCCGCTCAGCCGGCCGTAGGCGGCGGTGATGAGCGGCCTTTTTCCGGTCAGGCGGGCCGCCAGCTCCAGGACGAAGCCGGCCGCCGTGACGAGCGGGCCGGGGATGCGGAACGGATAGGCCTTGCGGCCGCAGGCCCGGCTGATGCGCCGGACGACCTCGGGGTAGGGGAGGTTGGCCCCGACCACGAGATAGCTCTCCCCGTCCCGGCCGCGGCCTTCGAGGGCCTTGACGATGATGGCGACGAGATCGCGGACGTCGACGATGGCCAGGCCGCCGGCGAACGATCCGATCTGCGTGCCGCCGCAGATCATCCCGTAGAGCCGGTTGTGGGGCGTCTCCGGGTTATGGTCGCCCGGGCCCATGATCGAAGCCGGATTGAGGATGACCGCCCGGAGCCCCCGCTCGCGGACGGCCTGCTCGACGATGTCCTGGCCCCGGCGCTTGGACGTCATATAGAGGATGTCCGCCGGCCAGTTGTAGGCCGCCGTCTCGCCGGCCGGCGTCCCGTCCTCGTGGAAACCAACCGCGCCGACGGAGGAGACATGGATGAGCCGCTCGACCCCGGCCGCGAGGCAGGCCTCGACGACCGACCGGACGCCGTCCTCGTTGACCTTCTTCAGCTTCGCCTCGTCGCCCCGCCAGTAGGAGATAAGGCCGGCCATGTGGACGACCCGGTCATGCCCGCGGACGGCGGCCGCGACCGAGGCCGGGTCGGCGATGTCCCCGGGGAAGAGCCGGACGCCCGCGTCCCTCCAGGACGCCGGGACGTTGTCGCCGGGGAGGATGAAGGCGTCGACGGCCCCGGCCCCGCAGCGCCGGATCAGCTCGGGCATGAGGACCGCGCCGACGAAGCCCGTCGCGCCGGTGACCAGGATCCTCACGGCCGGACCTTTTTCCGGCCGAGGAAGATGAAGGTGTCGGTGGCTATCCCCGTCGCCGCGTGGAGGACGAGGGTGTAGAGGAACGATCCGGTGAAGAACGCGACCAGCCCGAAGGCCAGGCCGGCTGCGGCCGCCGCGAAGACCTCCGAATCGGGATGGCCGATGTGGAGGAGCGTCGAAACGAGGGCCTGGACGGCCAGGGCCGGGACGAGCCCGATGACCGGGACAAGGGGCAGGAACAGGACACCGCGGAAAACGGATTCCCAGGGCAGGTAATAAAGGACAAGATACAGGATCTGGTAGCGGACGAAAGCCCCGGCGTCGGCGCAGGCGGCCTTGGCGAACGGGTACATCTTCTTGAGGCCCGGGTCCCTGGAAGCGATGGAGCCGGCCAGCACGGCGAGCGGCAGCCCGGCCGCGACGAGTCCCGCTCCCAGGCCGGCCCGGCCGAAGGTCCAGCCGAACGAGGCCAGCCGCTCCAGCGGCCGGCCGTCGGTCGCGGCGACGATGACGCCGGGAACGGCGAGCATCAGGACGAAGAAGGCCAGGAAGTAGAGGCGCACGGCCGCGAGCTCCTCCCGGCGCTCCTTCAGGCGGCGGAAATGGAGCACGGTCGCGAGCAGGGCCATGGCCGCAAGCAGCTCGAGATAGATCAGGGCCAGGGTCAGGCCGCCCGGCCCGACGGCGCGCTCAAACCAGCCAGCCACAGGCCTTCTCCTTCCGGTACCAGGCGATGATGGCGGCGAACTGCTTCTCGAGATCGTCGTCCGGCGCGTAGCCCAGGTCGGCGATCGTCCGCGAGATGTCGTAGGTCGTCTCGGTCGTGACGCGGCGGATCCGGTAGGGGTTGAGCCCGGCCTTGAGGCCCGGGAAAACCGCCGCGGCGGCGCGAAGGGCGCCGGAGAGCAGCCGGGCCGCGAAGACCGGGACATAGAGCCTCTGTTTTTTGCCCATGCCGGCCTGCAGGGCGTGGAAAAAATCGCCCCAGTTGGGGAGCACGCGGTTCGTCACCGTGTAGGCCCGGCCCTCGATCCCAGGCACGGTCAGGGCCAGTTCGACGGCTCGGCAGAGATTGTCGACGTAGCAGTAGCCGAAGCGCCATTGGCCGCGCCCGGCGACGAGCGGCATGCCCTTTTCACAGCCCCGGAGGAGCCTGGCGCAGGTGATCCGGTCGTTCGGCCCGAACACGTCGCCGGGGCGCAGGATGACCGCGGGGAAGCCGCGGCTCGCCTGCCAGTCCCGGAGCTCGTTCTCCGCCCTGACCTTATGGCGCACATAGGGCACGAACAGCGCCGACCGGCCCGGCCGCTCCTCCGAGATGTCCCGTCCGTCCTGGCCGAGCGTCAGCGCCGTGGAGATGTAGACGAAGCGCCGCAGGGGCGCCCCGGCCGAGCGGAGCCGCCGGACCAGGCCGAGCGTGGCGTCGAAGATGTTCCGGCTGCACTCGTCGTCGCCGGCCGTGTCGGAGACGAGGGCCGCGGCGTGGACGACGTGGGTCGTCCCGGACGGCAGGTCGATCAGGTCGGCCCGGCGGAGATCCCCCCGGACGAGCCGCACGTCGAGGCCCTCGAGGAAGTGGAGATCTGAAGAGGTCCGGACCAGGGCGTCGACCTGCCAGTCCCGCGCGAGGAACCAGCGGCAGAGGTTGGAGCCGACGAAGCCGTTCGCGCCGGTGACGAAGACCCTGTTCACGGCGCTTCTCCCGGGGCCCCGGCCGGCGGCCGGTCCCAGGCCCGCTCGATCGCCGGCGCCACGCCGATGACCAGGAGCCCGGCGGCGATGCCGACGACCGCGTCGGTCAGGTAGTGGAAGCGGAGGTAGACCGTCGAGACGTAAAGCGAGAGGATGACGGGCGCGAGCCACAGGGCGGCGCGCCTGGTGTACTTCCGGGACATGAACCACATGACCGTGGCCACGGCGCAGTGGGGGCTGGGGATGGAGCCGCCCGGCGTGTGCACATCGCTCCGGATCCACTCGCCGATCGCGCCGAAGAGGCGCCCCGTCAGCGGCTCCGTCAGCTGCGTCCGGATCTTGTCCCAATGCATCGGGCTGGCCACCGGGAAGAGGACGAAGCCGATGCTGCAAACGAGGTTGACCAGGCCCAGTTGATACAGGTAATCCTCGTTGGCGTCCTCGCCCCGCTTGAAGAAGATGACGGCCCCGAGGGCCGGATAGATCAGGATGTAGAAAACATAGACGAAGAACATCCATTCGTCGAGGACCGGGGTATAGAGCTTCTGAATGGCCACCAGCGGCTGGACGCCGAACAGGGCCCGCTCCCAGGCGAGAACGCGGTCGTCCTGCCAGGGGAAGAAGAGAAGCTGGACCCGGCACGCGGCGCTGTAAACCTGGAGGAAGGTCAGCTGGACCATCGCCGTCCGGACGAGGAAGCGGAGCCACGGCCGGCGGAGCCGCGGCAGAACGGCCAGCGCGGCCAGGTAGACGCCGATCCAGGCCAGACCGCCGGCGATGGCCGCGGCCGGCCGTTCGAGGCGGCCGCCGAAGACGGCGCCCAGCAGCGTGAAGGCGAGGAACCCGCCGAGGGCGACGATATCGGTCAGCCCGAGCGCCAGGCCGGCCAGGCGGACGCGTCTCGCGGTCATCGTCCGCCGGCCCCCTGTCCGGGAGCCGCCGCCGGGCTGGCCGGACGTCCGGCCCGGGAGGCCTCGACTGTCCGGCGGACCGCGTCGCGCATGGGGAAACGGGGCAGGAAGCCCAGCTCCCGGACGATCTTCGACCCGTCGTAGATCCAGAAGTACTCCCGGCCGGACCTGACGATCTCCCGGGTCAGGGCGGGCGGCCGTCTCGTCAGCCGGGCGGCGGACTCGGCCAGGGCCGCGGCGGCGATCTGGGCCCGGTAGGGGACGCGGAGCCTGAGCCGCCCCAGGCCGAGCTCCTCGGCCAGCGCCGCCGTGATCTCGGGCCAGGCATAGGCCCGGCCGTCGGTGACATAGTAGGTTTGTCCGGCGGCGCGGGCGTCGGTGGCCGCCAGGATGAGCGCCTCGACGAGGTCGTCGACGTCGATGAGGCTCGTCCGCGGCCGGTCGTCGCCGAGGACGGGCACGATCCTCCTGCGCAAGAGCCCGATGGCCTGTTCCAGCTCTTTCGAGCCCGGCCCGATCACGTTCGGCGGCCGTATGATCGTCGCCGGGAGCCGGCCGGCCGCGCCGAGGACGATGCGCTCGGCCTCGAGCTTGCTGCGGCCGTAGGCCGAGACGGGCCGGGGTTCGTCGGCCTCGGTCGCCGGACGGTCCGGGCCGCTCGGCCCGCCGGCGGCGATGCTGGAGACGAGCACGAAGCGGGCCAGGCGCGGGGCCGAGCGGAGGCAGGCTTCGACGAGATGGCGGGTCCCCCGGGCGTTGCCCGCCTCGAACTCCCGGTCGTCGACCGCCTGGACGACGCCCGCCAGGTGGAAAACGACATCCCGCCCCGCGACCGCCGCGTCGAGGGAGCCCGGATCGCGGAGATCGCCGACCGCGAGCTTGACAGGCAGGCGGGCCAGAGCGCCGGTCCGGCTCGTCCGGCGGACGAGGCCGACGACATCGTGGCCCCGCCTGGCGAGCTCGGCCGCCAAACGGCCCCCGATGAAGCCGCTGGACCCCGTGACCAAAGCTTTCATCACGCTAGCCCTGTCTTTTTCCCTGGGATTTCTTCGGACGTTCGATTCTAGCAAAATCCCCCGGGGGAATCCAGGGAAGCCGGCCCTTCCGCCGGCGCCGCCCGCCCCGGCCGGCGGCTTGTTGACATTCGCTTTTGTCCGGTGATAGGCTAATCGACAGAATACGGCGGATAGGGGTTCGCCCGGTGATGCGCGTGACGGCGCCATATCGTCGATCATGGGGGATAGCCCTGCCTGCTGGATTCAATCCAATTGGAGGTAGGGAATGAGTCCCAAGAACAAGTTCGTGCCGTGGAGTCTGGTTCTCTGTCTCCTTCTTGGCGCCGCCTCTCTCGCGGCCCAGGAACGGGGGTCCGTCCGGGGCGTCGTCAAGGCTCCAGCGGGCGGCGCGCTGGAGGGCGCCAAGGTGTCGATCACGGGCTCCTTCCTCCCGCAGGGCCGGGAATTCCTGACCAGCAGGGATGGCGTCTTCCTGTTCCAGGCGGTGCCGCCCGGCAAGTACACGCTTCTGGTCACCCATCCGGAGATGATGGATTACGCCGCCGAGGTCCTGGTCAACGTCGACCGCCAGACCACGGTCAACGTCACCATGTCCGAGGTCGGCCGCGTCTCCGAAGAGGTGACGGTCCAGGCCATCTCGCCCGTCGTCGACCTGAAGTCGACGGAGATTTCGGCCAGCTGGCAGAAGGACCTGGTCGAGAAGCTGCCCATGGGCCGGTCCTACTCCTCGCTCTTCCAGCTGGCCCCCGGCGTCGCCGACAACCGCGATTTCGCCCCGAACGCCGGCGGCAACAAGCAGGACAACGTCTACCTCTACGACGGCTCGAACATCACCAACCCGCTCTTTGGCTACCTGGGCGCCAATTTCTCGGAGATGGACGTCCAGGAGGTCAATATCAAGAGAGGCGGCATCAGCGCCGAGTTCGGCCGGGCCGCCGGGATGGTGACCAACGCCATCACCAAGTCGGGGTCCAATTCCTTCGCCGGCTCGCTCCGGTTCATCTTCGAGCCGTCGGGCTTCACCTGGGGCTCCAAGGACCCGACCCTGGTCACGAAGTACAACCAGAGCTCCCCGTCGTTCGGCCTCGGCGGGCCCATCATCAAGGACCGCGTCTTCTTCTACGCGTCCGGGAACCTGCCCTATTCCAAGACGACGGGCCGGATCAACAACATCGGGGCCGTCCCCGACGCCAAGTCGACCTCGTCGGAGTTCTTCGGCAAGATTACGGCCAATCCCTTCAAGGCCCACCTCTTATCCGTGAGCTTCCGCAACAACGACTACACGGACAAGAACGCCGGGATCGGCGTCAACGACGCGCCGAGCGCGGCCATGAACGGCAACGGCGTGTCGCGGATCATCTACGGGTCCTGGGTCTGGACGATCTCGCAATCGACCCTCCTCGAGGCCCGCTACGATCACGTCAACGAGAACTATGCCAGCGTGCCCATCACCGACCTGGGCTATCAGCCGGCCTTCGACATCAACAACCTGCCGGCCATGGGCTACTTCCGCACGGCCTCCGGCTATATCTTCCCGCCGGCGACGCTCAGCGGCCAGTACGTCGGCGGGTATTCCGAGTTCAACACCCAGAACTTCTTCCGCGACGAGGCCCGCCTCGTCCTCAGCCAGTACCTGGATTTCCGCGGCCATTCCCATGTCATCAAGGTCGGCGCCTCCTACGACGACGGCGGCGAGCACCTCGAGCGGCTGGGCAACGGCTGGGGCTCGATCACCACCACCACGTACAGCGGCACCCCGGCCTTCCGCGCCCGGACCTACACCCGGCAGGACCCGCAGGACTCCCGCGGCCGGACCTATTCGATCTTCGCCCAGGACAACGTGACCATCGCCGAGCGGCTGACCCTGACCCTGGGCGTCCTGCTCAACCGGGACGAGTTCAGCGCCAAGACCGCCGGCGAGAAGAACACCTTCCTCAAGTTCGATTTCGGCAAGGAGATCCAGCCCCGGCTGGGCTTCACCTTCACGCTCTTCCCCAAGGTGGGGGACAAGATCTACGCCAACTGGGGCCGTTACAACAACATGGACAACCGCAGCCTGGCCCGCGCGGCGGCCCCTATCCGGATCTACCGGACCGACTTCTACTTCAGCCGGGCCGACGGTACGCTGCTGGCCACGGTCATCCAGGCCGGCGAGACCGGCAAGGTCATCCTGCCCCAGGCGAGCGTCACGCCGGAGAGCTCGAACTATCTCAAGCCGACCTATACGGACGAATTCGTCGCCGGGTACAGCCGGCCGATCGCCCGCAACTGGACCGTCGAGGTCTGGGGCCAGTACCGGAACGTCAAGCACGTCATCGAGGACTTCCCGACCGTCGCCCGCGATACCTCCCCGGGGACCTATGTCTACGGCAACCTCGACGGCCAGACGATGTCCTTTGCCGGCAATCCTTCGTTCACGGTCGGCAAGGCCAAGCGGGTCTACGAGGCCGCGAACATCGAGGTCAAGAAACAGTATTCCGACGACTGGTCCCTCACCGTGATGTACACCTGGAGCAAGCTCTTCGGGAACTGGGACCTCGACTACGCGGCCGGCACGTCCCTGTTCTACTCCTCCTCCTACATCGAGGACGCTCCCGGGCTTTACATCGGCGACCCAGGCGACCCGAACAACCTGCGGGAAGGCATCATGACCGGCAGCCGCGCCCACGTCCTGAAGGTCTTCGGCACCTGGCAGTTCTTCAAGAACGCCACCCTGGGCTGGTTCGGCCGCCTCCAGAGCGGCCGGCCCTGGGAAGCCCGCATCCAGGATTATTACGGCAACTACTACAACTACGCCGAAAAGGCCGGTTCGAGGACGCTCAAGACCTGGATCAACCTGGACCTCCAGCTCTCCTACGTCATCCCCCTCGGCCACAGGATCACCGGCACGCTAGAGGCCCGCATGATGAACATCTTCGATACCCAGACGGTCCTGAACATCGACGTCCGCTCCGACCAGCCGACGTTCACGAATCCGACCTCGTACGCGCCGCCCCGGAAGTTCGCGCTGTCTTTCTACCTCAACTTCTAGCCGGGCCTGTTCGAAGCTTTTTCGAGGGGGGACGGCCGCCGGCCGCCCCCCCCCTTTTTTCTTCCGCGGGGGGAGATCGGCCTTTCGTCCGGCCGGCATCGTTACGGTTGACGCGCCGGGTCCGTTCTGGGATAATCGCACTCTTATGAAACAGGCTGTGGCCCTCGCGCTCGCGGCTCTCTTCATCGCCGGCCTGATCCATTTCTACTACGCCGAGGATCACTGCCCCGTCCATTGCCCGTCCCGGGGCGGGCAATTCGGCCATGTCCATCCCCATCATCTCGGCGGGTCGGTCTGCCTCTGTTTCTGGTCCTCGCTCATGGGACCGGAGGCGGACGACGCCCCGCCGCTCGACGCCTTCCTGACGTTCCTAGTTCTGCCCTCCGCCGACGATGTCCTCGGCCGGGCGGCCGCCGACATCACTCCGCCTCCCCGATCCCTCTTCGTCTGAGCACCGTCCCGGTCGCGTCCCGACGTCCCAGACAAGGAGGATCGCTATGCCGGTCAGAAGACCGTTCGTCCTGATCTTGATCGCCGCCGCGGCGGCCCTGGCCCTCGCGCCGCCGCTTTCCGCCCAAGGGGAAGGTTTGACCCTTGAGAAGGCGGTGGAGACCGCCCTGGCCCGGAACCCCGATGTCCTGGCCGCCCAGGCCTGGGTCGATGCCGCCCGAGGCCGGACGCTCCAACTCCGGGCCCGTCCCGAGCCGGAAGTGACCGCCAGCGTCGAGGGGGTGCCCATCCCCGGGTTGAAGAAGGGAGGCGACGAGGCCGAGATCCACCTCGGCCTCGAACAGGCCTTCGAGTACCCGGGGAAACGCCGCCTGCGGTCCGAGATCGGCCGCCGGGGGGAAGACGTCGCCCGGGCCGAGCTCGACCGGGTCCGGCTCCTGCTTGGGGCCAGGGTCAAGAGGGCCTACTGGGCCGCTGTCTTCGCCGGGAGCGCCGCCGCGGCCCTGGAGCGCTCCTCGGCCCGGCTCGACGCCCTGATCGAGGACCTCCAGGCCAAGTACCGTACCGGCGCGGCTGCCTACGCCGACCTCCTGCGGGCCCGGGCGGAGAAGGCCCGGCTGAAGAACCAGATCCTCGACCAGGCCAGGGAGAAGCGCGCGGCCGAGCTGGCCCTCGACGAGCTTCTCGGCCGCCCGGCGGAAGAGCCGCTGACGCTGGCCACGCCCCTGTCCTTCGCTCCGCTTCGGGCCGAGGCCGCGGCCCTCGTCGAGCGGGCCCGGACGAGCCTTCCGTCCTTCCGCATCGCGGCGCTCCGGGCGGCGCAGGCGGACTCGGCCGTCAAGCTGGCCGGGCTCGGCCGCCGGCCCGACCTCCTGGCCGGCTTCCTCCTGCCGAGCATACGGCCCAATGGCTGGGGCGTCTCGTTGGGGCTGACCCTGCCTTTCCTGCGCCCCGGCCGGGCCAAGGGGCAGGTCCTGGAGGCGACCGCGGAGGCCGAGGCCGGCCGATGGGCCGCCGCGGCCCTCGACCGGCGGGTCCGCACAGCCGTAGAAAGCGCCTACGCCGCCGCCAAGTCGGCCGAAGAGCAGGTCCTGGTCTATGAAAAGAGCCTGCTCAAGGAGCTCGAGGACGAGCTGGCGATCGAGATCGAATACTTCCGCTATGGCAAGACCGAAGCTCTCGGGCTCCTCGACCTGCACCGGACCTTCGTCCTGGCCCAGGTCGAGCATCTGCGCGCCCTGTTCCTCTACAACCTCGCCCTGGCCGACCTCGAGGCGGCCGGCGAATCCGCCGACTGATGGAGAAACCCATGAAGACACCGTCCCGATACATCGTCCTGGCCGCTCTCGCGGCGCTCGCGGTCCTGGCCGGATGCCGGTCCGGACGCCCGGCCGACCCCGCCGCGGCGCCGGCCGAAACCGCGGCTCCCGATGCCGCCCCGGCCTCCGTGACGCTGACGGCCGAGGCCGTGACCGCGGCCGACCTCAAGACCGTGAGCGCCGTCGCGCGCCTCGTCGAGCGGCGGATCGCGGCCGCTGGCGAGCTCGAGTGGAACCCCCGACGCGTGGTCCATCTCACGGCCAGGACGCCGGGCCGGCTCGAGCGCGTGCTGGCCGTCCGCGGCGACCGGGTCCGCGATGGCCAGCTCCTGGCCGAGATCTACAGCCCCGATTTTCTGACCCTTCAGGCGGAGTTCCTGCAGGCCGCCGCCAGGGCCAGGCGCCAGGCCGGAGACCCCGCGGAGGCGGCCGCGGCTCTCGCCGTCCTGAACGGCGCCCGCGAGCGGCTGGCTCTTCTTGGCCTGGCGGCCTCGGAGATCGAGGCCCTCGCGGCCGCGGGCGAGCCGCGGCCGCTGCTGGCCGTCCGCGCCCCGCTCTCCGGGACGGTGACCGAGAGCGGCGCGGTCGCCGGCGACGCCGTCGAGCTCGGCGCGAGCCTGTTCCGGCTGGCCGACCCGTCGGTCCTCTGGGCCTGCCTGCACATCCAGGAGAAGGACCTCGGCGCGCTGAAGGCCGGGGCCGAAGTCGTCCTGAAGACCCAGGCCTATCCGGGCGAGGAGTTCCGCGGCCGGCTGGCCCTCGTCGGCGACGTCGTCGAGGCCGGGACCAGGACGGTCGAAGGCCGGGTCGAGGTCGCCAATCCCGCCGGCCGGCTGAAGGCGGGCATGTACGTCGAATCGTCGACGCCGGCGGGAGGCGAGCGGCGGGCGCTGGTCGTGCCCGAGGAGTGCGTCCAGGACGACGAGGGACGGTCCATCGTCTTCGTCAAGACGGGGGAGAGGACCTTCACCCGGCGCCCCGTCGAGACCGGCGAGCGTTTTGCCGGCCTGGTCGAGATCGCGAAGGGGCTGGCGGACGGCGAATCCGTGGTCGCGTCCGGCAGCTTCCTCCTGAAATCCGAGCTCCACAAGGGCGCCCTGGGGGAGGATTAGCATGGGTTTCGTCGACCGGATCGTCGAATCGTCTCTCAAGAAGCGGGCCCTGGTCGTGTTCGGGGTCCTGGTCCTCGTGGGACTCGGCGTCTGGGCCATCCTGCGCATCCCCATCGACGCTTTCCCGGACGTGACCAACATCCAGGTGGAGGTCCTGTCCACGGCGCCGGGGATGTCGCCGCCCGAAGTCGAGCGCTTCGTCACCTTCCCGGTCGAGATGGCCATGCGCGGCCTGCCCCGGCTCGAGCAGGTCCGCTCCGTGTCCAAGGCCGGCCTTTCGGTGGTGACGCTCATCTTCGAGGACGGGGTCGACGTCTATTTTGCCCGGGACCGAGTCCTCGAGCGGCTGATCGAGGCCCGGGAGCGCGTCCCCGCCGGCACCGAGATCGCCATGGGGCCGGTCTCGACGGCCATGGGCGAGATCTACCAGTACACGCTGGCGGGCGCGCCGCCGCCCGGGATGAGCCAGGTCGAGTACCTGACCCAGGTCCGGACGGTCCAGGACTGGGTCCTGTCGCCGCTCATCAAGTCCATCCCCGGCGTCAACGAGATCAACTCTTTCGGCGGCTACATCCGGCAATTCCACGTCACCGTGGACCCGGACAGGCTCCTGGCCTACGACCTGACGCTGGGCGACGTCGGCGAAGCCCTGCGCCGGAACAATCTCAACGTCGGCGGCAACATCCTCGAACGGGGCGAACAGCAGTACCTCGTCCGGGGCATCGGCCTCGTCCAGTCCGTCGACGACATCGCCAGCGTGGCCCTGAAGACGGAGCGGGGGACCCCCGTCCTCGTCCGCGACGTCGCCGAGGTCAGGGCCGGCCAGGCCGTCCGCCAGGGCGGGGCCATCAAGGACGGCCGCGGCGAGGTCGTCGGCGGCGTGGCCATGATGCTCCGCGGCGCCAACGGCCGCGAGGTCGTCCGGGCCATCCAGGGCCGGGTGGCCGAGATCAACGGCTCCGGCGTCCTGCCGCTGGGCCTGCGGATCGAGCCCTATTATCAGAGGTCGGACATCATCCACCGGGCCATCGGCACGGTCACCGAGGCCCTGCTCATCGGCTGCGTCCTCGTCGTCCTCATCCTCCTCGCCTTCCTGCGCAGCTTCCGCGGGGCCTTCATCGTCGTCCTGGCCCTGCCGCTCTCGATCCTGTTCACCTTCGTCATGATGCGCGTCTTCGGGCTCTCGGCCAACCTCATGTCGCTCGGCGGCCTGGCCATCTCCCTGGGCATGATCATCGACGCGACCATCATCCAGGTGGAGAACGTCCAGAGGCACCTCTCGGAGAAAGGGGCGGAGGGGCGCCGCTTCCCGACCGTGCTCAAGGCCATCCTCGAGGTCCGCAAGCCGTCGATCTACGGCGAGCTCATCATCGCCCTGACCTTCATCCCGATCCTGGCCCTCCAGGGGATGGAAGGCAAGATGTTCATGCCCCTGGCCTTCACCCACATCATCGCCCTGTTCGCCTCGCTGATCCTTTCGCTCGTGGCCATCCCGGCCTTCTGTTCCATGGTCCTGAAGCCCCAGGGCGACAAAAAGAGCTTCCTCGTCGAGGGGGCCAAAAAGGCCTACCTGCCGGTCCTGAGGTGGAGCCTTCGGCGCAAGGCCATCGTAATCGCGGCCGCGGTCGCGCTCCTGGCCGGGACGGCCGCCCTCATCCCCCGACTCGGCACCGAGTTCATGCCCATCATGGACGAAGGCGCCCTGGACACGGACGTCCAGTTCCTGCCCGGCATCTCCCTGGCCGAGTCCCTGGAGATGAGCCGCAAGGTCGAGGCCCGGCTGATGGAGTTCCCGGAGCTGGTGACGATCATCGGCAAGACCGGTCAGACGGGGGTCGCCCTGGAGGCCCGGGGCGTGGAGAAGACCGGCTACGTCGGCGTGCTCAAGCCGCGGCGCGAATGGACCTCGGCCAGGACGCGGGAAGAGCTGACCGACAAGATGCGGGCGGCCATGGAGGAGTTCCCGGGCATGGCCTTCTCCTTCAGCCAGCCCATCTCCTGCCGCATCGACGAGCTCGTCGCCGGGACCCGGGCCCAGCTCATCATCAAGCTCTTCGGCGAGGACCTCGGCGTCCTCAAGGCCAAGGCCGACGCGATCGCCGCGGTCCTCGGCCGGATCGAGGGGGCCGAGGACATCAACGTCGAGCGCGTGGCCGGGCAGCCGTACATCACCGTGCGGCCCGACCGGGCCCGCATCGCCCGGCTCGGCCTCAACGTCGAGGACGTCCAGGCGGTCGTCGAGGCGGCGGTCGGCGGCAAGACCGTGACCCAGGTCTATGAAGGGGACCGCTACTTCGATCTGCAGATCCGCTACCCCGAGGCGCGAAGGAACTCCGTCGAGACGATCGGGGCCATCCTCGTCCGGACGCCGGGCGGGGCCCGGGTGCCCCTGAGCCAGACGGCCGACATCGCCGTGCTCGAGGGCCCCAGCCAGATCAGCCGCGAGTCCGGCCAGCGCCGCATCGGCATCGAATGCAACATCAGCGGCCGCGACCTGGGCGGCTTCGTGGCCGAGGCCCGGCGGGCGATCGGCCGCGAGGTCGGCCTGCCGGCCGGATACTTCCTGACCTGGGGCGGTCAGTTCGAGAACCAGCAGCGGGCCATGCAGCGGCTGGCCTTCATCCTGCCGGCCACGATCGGGCTCATCATCCTGCTGCTCTTCCTGACGTTCGGCTCGCTGCGGCTGTCGCTGCTGGTCCTGCTCGACCTGCCCTTCGCCCTGATCGGCGGCGTGCTGGCGCTCTGGCTCTCCGGGCTCTACCTGTCCGTGCCGGCCTCGGTCGGCTTCATCGCCCTGTTCGGCATCGCCGTCCTCAACGGCATCGTCCTGCTCTCCTACATCACCCAGCTCGAGGAGGAGGGGATGGCGACGGGGCCGGCCATCGTCCAGGGCTGCCTCAACCGGTTGCGGCCGGTCCTGATGACGGCGACCATCACCGTACTCAGCCTGGTGCCGCTGCTCTTCGCCCAGGGCCCGGGATCGGAGATCCAGCGCCCGCTGGCCGTGGTCGTGGTCGGCGGCCTGATCTCCTCGACCGCCCTGACGCTCCTGGTGCTGCCGGTGCTGTACAGCTGGATCGGGCGCGCCAAGCGTCCGGCCGGCGATTAAGGAAGAGGGGTCAAACCCACGGCGGGGAGCGAAGTCATCGGAGCGGACCTGCAGAATCGGGCTGGACGCCCGAAGACCGATTCCGCGAGATATCTGAGGCGAGGGTTTGACCCCTTCTTTATTCCTGTGGTATAAGTTCGCCCTCATGAAAAGCCCCCTGTTAGCCACCAAGTCGATCGAGCAGCTGACCCAGGAGGCCGCCTCCGAAACCTCCGGGCTCAAACGTGTCCTCGGCCCCTGGCATCTCATCTTCCTCGGCGTCGGGGCCATTGTCGGCGCCGGGATCTTCGTCATCACCGGCCACGCCGCCGCCCAATACGCCGGGCCGGCCGTCACGCTCTCGTTCATGCTGGCCGGCTTGACCTGCGCCTTCGCCGGCCTGTGCTACGCCGAGTTCGCCTCCCTCATCCCGATCGCCGGCAGCGCCTACACCTATGCCTACTCGACCCTGGGCGAGATCTTCGCCTGGATCATCGGCTGGGACCTCATCCTGGAGTATTCGCTGGGCGCCACCACCGTGGCCATCGGCTGGTCAGGCTACGTCGTCAGCTTCCTCAAGGGCATCGGCGTCGACTTCCCGGCTTTCCTGGCCGAGGCGCCGTTCGCCTTCGACCCGCGGACCGGCGCCTGGACCAGGACGGGAGCCCTGATGAACCTGCCGGCCCTCCTCGTCATCGCCCTGATCACGCTCATCCTCGTCCGGGGCATCAAGGAATCGGCCACGGTCAATTCCATCATCGTCTTCCTCAAGATCGCCATCATCCTCGTCTTCATCGGGGCGGGCATCTTCTTCATCAAGCCCTCCCTGTGGAAGCCGTTCATCCCGCCGAACCAGGGTCAGTTCGGCTTCTTCGGGCTGAGCGGCATCCTGCGCGGCGCCGGGGTCATGTTCTTCGCCTACCTCGGCTTCGACGCCGTCTCGACGGCCGCCCAGGAAGCCAAGAACCCGAAGCGGGACATGCCCGTCGGCATCCTGGGCTCGCTGGTCGCCTGCACGCTCATCTACATCGTCTTCTCCCTGGTCCTGACCGGCGTCGTGCCCTACACCCAGCTCAACGTCCCGGCCCCGGTGGCCGTGGCCATCGACGCCATGAAGCTGTTCTGGCTGTCGCCGCTGGTCAAGATCGCGGCCATCGTCGGCCTGATGTCGGTGATGATGGTCCAGCTGATGGGCCAGCCCCGGATCTTCTTCACCATGGCCAAGGACGGCCTCCTGCCGCCCGCGGCGGCCAAGATCCACCCGAAGTACGGCACGCCGCACGTCACGACGATCGCCACCGGCCTGGTCGTCGCCGTGGCCGCCTCGCTCCTGCCCATGGGCATAGTGGGCGAGCTGGTCAGCATCGGCACGCTCTTCGCCTTCGTCATCGTCTGCGGCGGCGTCCTCGTCCTCCGCTACACCCGTCCCGACATCCCCCGGCCGTTCAAGACCCCGTTCGTTCCCTTCGTCCCGATCATGGGCATCCTGTGCTGCATCTACCTGATGTCCGGCCTGCCCGCGGGCACCTGGATCCGCCTCCTGGCCTGGATGGCGATCGGGCTGGTCATCTATTTCACCTACGGCATCCGCCGGAGCAAGCTCAGGAACAAGCCATGAACGAGCCAGTCACGCCGTCCGCCCCCGCCTCCGCGACCGGCGCGCACGTCTTCAAGCGCGAGATGTCCCTTTTCGACGCGATGATGATCGTCATCGGGGCGATGATCGGCTCCGGCATCTTCATCGTCAGCGCCGACATCGCCCGCACGGTCGGGTCGCCCGGCCTGCTGATCCTGGTCTGGGTGATCACGGGCCTGGTCACGGTCATCGGGGCCCTGAGCTACGGCGAGCTGGCCGGTATGATGCCTCACGCCGGCGGCCTGTACGTCTACCTCCGCGAGGCCTACAGCCCGCTCATCGGCTTCCTCTACGGCTGGACGACCTTCCTGGTCATCCAGACCGGTACCATCGCCGCGGTCGGGGTCGCCTTCGCCAAGTTCACAGGCCTCCTCGTCCCCTGGTTCAGCGAGAAGCACATCCTGGCGACGGTCCTGGGCCTCCGGATCTCGGCGGCCCAGGTCCTGGCCATCGCCAGCATCGTCGTCCTGACCTGGCTCAACATGCGGGGCGTCCGGACGGGCAAGACCATCCAGGGCGTCTTCACCGTGACCAAGACCGCGGCCCTGGCCGGGCTCATCCTGCTCGGCTTCTTCGTCGGGGCCAACGCCGCGGCCATCAAGGCCAATTTCGGCGCCTTCTGGAAGGCCAGCTGGACCCACATGGCCGGGGGCCAGATCGCGTCCGTCGAGCCGCTCACTGGCCTGATGCTCCTGGCCGCCATCGGCGCGGCCATGGTCGGTTCGCTCTTCGCCTCCGATGCCTGGTACACGGTCACCTACATCGCCGGCGAGGTCAAGAACCCCAAGCGCAACATCCCCCTGAGCCTGGTCCTCGGGGCCGGGACCGTCGTCCTGCTCTACGTCCTGGCCAACATCGCCTACGTCCTCATCCTGCCCGTCCACGGCAGCCCGGACGCGGCCGGCGTCATGGGCCGGGGCATCCAGTTCGCGTCGTTCGACCGGGTGGGAACGGCGACCGCCGAGATGATCTTCGGCCCGGCCGCGGCCGTCATCATGGCCGTGCTGATCATGATCGCCACGTTCGGCTGCAACAACGGCCTGATCCTGTCCGGCGCGCGCGTTTACTACGCCATGGCCCGGGACGGCCTGTTCTTCACCGCGACCGGCCGGCTGAACCGCAAGGCCGTCCCCGGAACGGCCCTGGTCGTGCAGTGCGTCTGGGCCTCGCTCCTGTGCCTGAGCGGGACCTACAGCGACCTCCTGGACTACGTCGTCTTCGCGGTGCTGATCTTCTTCGTCCTGGTCGTCTCGGGCATCTTCATCCTGCGGAAGAAGCGGCCCGAGTGGGAGCGCCCGTACAAGGCCTGGGGCTATCCCGTCGTGCCCGCCCTATACGTCCTCCTGTCGGCGGCCATCGCCGTCGACCTGCTCATCTTCAAGAGCAAGTACACCCTCCCCGGGCTGCTGATCGTCCTGCTGGGCATCCCCGTCTATCTTGTGCGCCAGCGGTTCGCCAAGCCGGCGGCGGCCGCGGCCGACGAGACCTCGACGGATTAGGCGCGAGCCCGGATCCCGGCTCGACTGAGGCGTTTCCCGGGAACGACGCTCCGGGCCGCCCCGCCTCACTTCCGATCGTCGCTTCGAGGGCTTCGCTCCCTGTCGGCGGCCAGCACTCCGGCGATCATGAATTCCTTCGGGGAGAACTCCTGGACCCAGACCCGGATCGAATCGAGGGGGGCGCCGATCGAGCCGTGAACAGCCGCGGTCACCGCCGTGAGCAGGGCCTTCTTCTGGTCGTCCGTGCGGCCTTCGAGCAGGTGAATCTCAACGAGGGGCATGGCAGTCTCCTTTCGCGCCCATTTTAGCAGGACGGCGGAGGGGAGCAACCGTTCCGCGCCCGCCGCGGGCGGCCCGGTTGGTTTGACTTTGCGGGGGGCTCCTGATATACAAGTCCTGAAATGGCGATACCCCTGGTGATAAAAACGCGCGAAGTCTCGAGCATCGTCGTCTTCGACATCGAAGGCGAGATCGCCCGTCAGGACACTCCCCAGGTCACGCTGTCCAGCCTGGTCCAGGGAGAGCTCGACCGGGGCCGCCGCAACGTCCTGTTCGATCTCTCCGGCGTGGGTTTCATCGACAGCTTCGGCGTCGGCGAGATCCTGGCCAGCTATAAATCGATCCAGAACCTGGGGGGGCAGCTCAAGCTCTGCCGCATCTCGCCCAAGCTCCTCCTGATCTTCAAGATCACCGGCCTCGACCGGGTCCTCGACATCCGGGAAGATTGCGGCCGGGCCCTGGAGAGCTTCGAACGGCCCTGAACTTCGGGGCGCCTGAGAGGGGAGCCGCTTGACCGACGGCCGGCTCGAACGGTTGCTGCGGGGCTTCGGCGACGTCCGCGGCCGCGAGGCCCGGACGGCCCTGGCCCTGTCGGCCTACTTCTTCCTGATCACCGCCGCTTTTTACATCATCAAGCCGGTCAAGGAGAGCCTCCTCATCGGCATCCACCCGGCCTGGTGGTCGTACGCCGACCTGGCCACGGCCCTGCTGATCGGCTTCGTCGTGGCCCTCAACGCCCGGCTCCTCGACCGCCTGCCGCGGCGGACCTACCTCACGGCCTCGCTCCTGTTCTTCATCGCCTGCTCGCTCGTCTTCTGGTTCGTCTTCGACGTGATCCGGACGAGCCAGATCCAAACGCCCGTGGCCGACTCCTCGGGGATCCTCTTCCTCCTCTGGGCCCAGACGGTCATCCTGGGGTCCAAGATCGTCCCAGTCTTCGTCTTCTGCTTCTGGGTCGACGTCTTCATCGCCATGGCCGTGACCCAATTCTGGATCGCCGTCAACGACGTCCTCCATCCGCACCAGGCCAAGCGGCTCGTCGGCCTGTTCGTCGCGGGCGGCCTCTTCGGCGGCATCGCCGGCTCGGCCATCGCCTTCGGGGCGACCTCCCTCAGGGTCGTCCGGGCCGAGGACCTGCTGCTCGTCTGCCCGGTCCTGCTCGTCCTGGCCCTGGCGACGGTGAACCTCGTCTACGCGGAGCGGCAGAGGGTCGATGCCGGCGCGGGCGACGCCCGTCTCGCGCCCTCGTCCAAGGTCGGCTACCTGAAGAGCTTCCGCACGGTCCTGCAGAACCGCTATCTCAAGCTCCTGGCGGGGATGCTCGCCTCGGCCATCGTCGCCGGCACCCTGATCAACTATCAGTTCAAGACGGTCGTCAAGACCGCCTACCCCGGCGAGCAGGCCCGGACCTCGTACATCGCCGTCTTCTTCCTCGTCATCCTGGCCGTTTCCACGGTCTTTCACCTGCTCACGACCGACCGGTTCCTCAAGACCTACGGCATCCGCTGGGCCATCTCGCTCGCGCCGCTGGTCCTGCTCCTCGGGTCCTCGGCGGTCTTCGTCATCCCGGCCGCCCTGATGCTGCCGTGGGCCTCGGTCGTCCGGGGCGCCGACAAGGGCTTCGACAACACTCTCAGCCAGTCCGTCCGCGAGCTCCTCTATATCCCGGTCGCGGCCGACATCAAGTACAAGGCCAAGATCTTCATCGACATGTTCGTCAGCAAGTTCGCGACCGGCTTCGGGGCCGCGCTCTTCCTGGCCCTGCGCGCCGTCCGCCATTTCGATTATCGCGAGGGCCAGGACCTGGCCATCATCCGCGAGATCGGGGTCCTGACGCTCGCTTTCATCCTGGGCTGGCTTGTCCTGACCAGGCTCGTCTACCGGGAATACCCGGCCGTCCTGAAGCCGGCCATCCGGAAGAGGTGGCGCCGGGGCGACGAGGTCCTGGCGGAGCACGTCGACGAGGACCTGACCCTCAAGATCTTCAACACCATCCAGAGCCGGGAGCGGAGCACCACCCTCTACCTCATGAACGTCTTCGACCTCGTCCGCCGCAAGGACCTGACACCGGAGCTCAAGTCCATCCTCGGCTTCAAGCGGGACGAGATCCGGGCCCGGGGCATGGATGCCCTCTTCGACGTCGGCGGCACGGGCTTCTTTCCGGGCCTCGAGGAAGCCATCGAGGATCCGGCCTTCCAGCGGGAGATCGACCTGGTTTTCCTCCTGCCGGTCTACCAGGAGATCATGACCCGGCGGCTCGGCGAGATCGCGGCCTCGCCCTTGGATCTCGACCGGGTCGAGGTGGCCAAGCTCATCGGCCGCATGGTCCCGAACCCGCCCACGCTCGGGGCCCTGGGCCGGCTCCTGCGGGACCCCTCGTCCGAGGTCGCCCTCTACGCCCTCGAGAGCGCCGCGATACACCGCCATCCCGGCCACGTCCCCCTGATCCTGGCCCTGCTGGCCAATCCCATGCTCCGGGCCGAGGCCCAGGCGGCGCTGGCCGCCTACGGGCCGGGCCTCGAGGCCCTGGTCGCCCCGACGCTCCGCTCGGCCGACGCGCCCCTCGAGGTCCGCCGGGCCGTCCCCGAGGTCCTGGCCCGGGTCGGCACCCAGACCGCCGCCGATCTCCTGCTCGGAGAGCTGGCCCGCCGCGAGGAGGCCATGGAACAGGCCCTCGTCGACGCGCTCTGCAAGATCCGCCGCGGCCGGCCCGAGGTCCGGTTTCCCCGGAAGGCCGTCCGGCCGGAGATCCTGCGCCTCGTCCGGAAGGCCTGCGACATGGTCCTCGAGCCGCCGCCCGGACGGCCGGCCGAGGCCAAGGCCCTGCTCGAGATCCGGATCAAGATCGTCTTCGACCTCCTGACCCTGGTGCATCCGCCGGAGGACATCGTCAAGGCCTACCAGAACATCCTGAGGGGAACGGCCCAGTCGACCGACTACTCGCTCGAGCATCTCGACACGCTCCTCGACCGGGAGCTCAAGGGCCTCCTCCTGCCGCTTGTCGACGAGGGGCTCTCGCCGGAGCAGCGGGCCCAGCGCGTCCGGAAAGCCCTGAGGTTGAAATGACCGGCCGCGTCATCTAGAATGGCCCCGGAGAGCGCGCTCATGGCCACGTTGTACATCTACCCGAAATCGGGGGAGCCCTCGACCTACCCACTGGCCGGGAGCCGGGTCACGGTCGGCCGGTCGTCGGCCAACGACATCGTCCTGTCCGACCAGTTCAGCTCGGGCATCCACGCCGTCATCGCCCCGACCGAGCGGGGCTACGCCCTGATCGACCAGGGCAGCAAGAACGGCACCTTCGTCAACGGCCGCCGGGTCACCGGCGAGATCGACCTGGCCCGGGGCGACGAGATCCTGATCGGCTCGACCCGCTTCTACTTCGACAAGGACTTCCAGCCGCCCGTCGAGACCGTCGAAGGGACGACCTTCACCCACAGCTCGAACACGATCATCCAGGTCAGCGACATCCTCAAGAAGCCGCCCGGCACCGGCGTCGTGATGAAGACCCCCGGTGGCGGGCTGGACCTCGAGCGCCTGCAGAAGGACCAGAAGACGAGCTCGATCCTGAGCGCCGTCAGCCAGGCCCTGATCTACCACATGCCGCTGGAGAAGCTCCTCGGCCACGTCATGGACGTCCTCATCCAGCACCTGCCGATGGACCGCGGCGTCATGATGCTCAAGAACGAGGAGACCCAGGCCCTCGAGCCCAAGGTCGTCCGCATCCAGAACGGGGCCCTGCGGAACCAGAGCATCTTCGTCAGCCAGACCATCGTCCGGACGGCCCTGGAGCGCAACTCGGCCATCCTCGTCTCCGACATCCAGGCCGACGAAGGCCTGCGCGAGCAGTTCAGCGTCATCCAGGCCCAGATCCACTCGGCCATGTGCGTGCCCCTGTGGAACAACCAGGACATCATCGGCCTGATCTACTGCGACCGGGCCTCGCTCCTCGAGCAGTTCAGCGAGGACGACCTGCGGCTCCTGACTCTACTGGGCAACCTGGCCGCGGTCAAGATCGAGAACGCCCGCCTCTACGAGCTGTCGCTGAAGAAGGCCCAGCTCGACCGGGAGCTGGCCCTGGCCGTCCAGATCCAGAAGAACTTCCTGCCCCAGGCCGATCCGGACTTCGCGCCCTACGAGATCAACGGCAGCGCCCGGGCCTGCCGCCACGTCGGGGGAGACTACTTCGATTACATCGCCGTCGACAAGGACCGCCTGGCCGTGGTCATCGCCGACGTCTCGGGCGTCGGCGTCAGCGCCTCCCTGCTCATGGCCTCGCTTCGCGGCGGGTTGCACGAGCGGTTCCCCGGGGCCATCAACGTCAGCGAGCTGGCGTCCCGGCTCAACGACTTCGTTTACGCCAGCTCGGACAGCCACGTGTTCATCTCGTTCTTCCTGGCCATCATCGACCGGTCCCGGGACGAGGTCCGCTACGTCAACGCCGGCCACAACCCGCCGCTCGTCGTCGGCCGCAAGGGCCCGGCCCGGGCCCTCGGAACGACCGGCCTCTGCCTGGGGATGTTCCCCGACCAAGCCTACGGCGAAGAGACCGTCAGGCTCGCTCCCGGCGACGTCCTCTGCCTCTATACGGACGGCATCGTCGAGAGCCGCCAAACGGACGGCGAGGAATACGGCGAGGAGCGCCTGACGGAAAAGGTCCGGGAGCTCCGGGCCAGGCCGGCCCGGGAGATCCTCGACCGGGTCTTCGAGGACGTCTTCGCCTTCGGCGGCTCGACCGAGGCGTGCGACGACATGACCCTGGTCGTCGTCAAGCGGAATCCATGAGGGACGGGGCGGGAGGGAGCGCCGTGGCCGAACAGGACCCCAAGGAGCTCCGCGTCCAGGCCGACCTCAAGGAGATCGATCGCGTCCGGGCCTTCCTCCGGGAGGCCATCGCCGGCCTGCCCCTCGACGACGAAGCCCGGCTCAAGGTCGAGCTGGCCCTGCACGAGATCTGCGTCAACATCGCCCGCTACGCCTATCCCCGGGGCCGGCCCGGCGAGATGGCCGTCCGCATCTGGCGGGAGGGGGATTCGCTCTTCATCGAGGTCCGGGACCGCGGCATCCCCTTCAATCCCGTCCGGAAGAAGAACCCTGACCTGATGGTCAAGCTGCGGCGCGGAGTGCCCGGCGGCCTGGGCGTCTACTTCTTCAAGACGCTCATGGACGGCCTGTCCTACCGGCGGGCGGGCGGCCAGAACATCCTGACCGTGCGCAAGGCCATCTGATCAATAGAGGACCTTGTCCTTCCCGTTGACCTCGATCAGCCGGTCGATCTCCGCCAGGACGAGGTCCCGCCGGACGATGACGGCGCGGACCTCCTCGTCGGTCAGATAGTCGCCGACGGCCGCCCGGATGGCGGCGGCGTCGAGGGCCCTGACCTTGGCCACCACGTCCCGGGGCAGCTCGCTCATGAGCCTCGGCCCCTCCGGCGACTTGGCCGAATAGATGAGGCTCCTGACGAAGCGGCCCGAGGTCCGGAACGAGCGCGAGTGGTCGATCAGGACCATCCGCCAGTCGCTGGTGATCAGGATCTGGTTCATGTGGCGGTCCTCGTTGGCGATGAGGTTGTCGAGGAGTCGCTGGAGGTAGGTCGCCCGGTTCCAGCCCAGGACCTTCCGCGGCGGGATCTTGAGGCCCTTGTCCTCCTTGTCCCGCACCGAGATGCAGTCGTCGACCCAGTACTGGCAGGAGCCCCGGTCATCGCGGAAGCGGCGCTCGACCGTGGGCGGCACGAGTCCCAGGCCGAGGAGCTTGTCCAGGCGGTAGGCGGCGATCTCGTACTGCCAGCCCTCCCAGTAGCCGCCCATGCGGCCCTCGGCATTCTTCCACAGCCCGCGGTGCTTGACGCCGTCGAGCTCGAGCATCAGGACCCAGGGCGAGGTCACGGCTTCGGACCCCGTCATCTGCCGGCTCTCGCTCTCGATGACCGCGGCCCCGGACAGGAAGGCCTCCCAGCGGCCGCGCTGGGCCAGCTCCTCGGCCGGGAATTGCCGGGCCGCGGCCGGGTCCTCGCACCCGGCCGGCAGGGCCGCGGCCAGCGCCGCGACCAGGGCCAGGACGGCGGCGGCCCGCGGGCTCAATAGAGCACTCCCTGACCCTGCTCCCGGACCATCAGGTCGATCTCCCGGAGCAGCAGGTCCCGGCGGGCCAGGATGCCCCGGACCTCCTTGTCCGTCAGTGTCTTTCCGGCGGCGGCGCGGACGTTGTCGAAGGTCAGGGCCTTGATCCGGTCGACGAACGAGCGGGGCAGCTTGCGGAAGAGGAAAGGCGCTCCCGATTCGCCCGTCTTGATGCCGTTGCGGCCGAACATCAGCCTCTCGTCGAATTCGCCGCCGCTGCGGAAGGCCCGGGAGTGGTCGAAGAGGATGACCCGCCAGTCCTTGGTGTATAGGATGTTCTGCTGGGTCCGGTCCTCGTTGGCGATCAGGCTGTCCCAGGCCCGGGCCAGGTACTTCATCTTCTCCGTGTGGTCCTGGGCCTCGTCGGGGATGCGGATGCCCTGTTCGACGATCGTGAGCAGGCTGTACTTGTTCTCGACCCAGAGGACCAGGGCGCCGGCCTGGCCCTTGAAGCGGCGCTCGACGGCCGGCGGGACCATGTTCAGCCCCAGGAGCTTGTCCAGGCGGTAGGCGGCGATCTCGTACTGCCAGCCCTCCAGGAAGCCGTTCAGGTAGCCGCGGGGATTTTTCCAGGCGGCCTTGCGCTCGAGGCCGTCCTTTTCGAGATAGAGGCGCCAGGGATTGGTCACGCCCTCGCCGATCTGCTCGAACTTGACGATGCGGGCCGTCCGGAGGAACTCCTCCAGGGCCGGGCGCTGGGCGATCTCCTCGGCCAGGAACTGGGCCCGGGCGGCCGCCGGTCCGGCCGCCGCCGCCAAGGCCAGGGACAGGAGGACGACGGATCGTTTCATTCAGACCTCCCCGGCGGCCGCGTCCAGGGCCGCCTTCCGCTTTTTGTAGGCGGGAATGATCCTGAGGCAGATGCCCAGGAGCGCGATGACGACGACGACGTTGAGGAGGGCGAAGCGCTCGATCGGCAGGCCCATGAGCCGGGTGCCGGCCAGGACGGCCAGGGCCGAGAGCGTGTCCCCGCCGCGGACGAAGAAGGTGTCGATGGCCGCCTTGGCCTTGTACTTCTCCTCGCGCTTCGTGACCAGGAAAAGGGCCGCCTTGGTCGTGTTCTGAAGGGAGTAGTCCGTGCCGTTCTCCAGGGCCTTGACCCAGCGGACGAGGACCAGGACGGCGCCGAAGGAGATCAGGGCGTAGCCGCCCAGGGCGATCAGGGGCAGGAAGAGGAGGGCCCCGCTGACCCCGATCCATTTGAAAACGCGCGAGACGACGAAGAGCTGGATGATCAGGGCGATCAGGTTGGTCAGCAGCTGGTAGTCCATGAAAGCGTCGTGGATGGCCTTCTCCCCGGTCCGGGCCGGCAGGTCCTGGACCGCGGCCCGCGGGCCCTCCGTCGCCGCCGCCTCCGCCGGAGCCGGCGCCGGGGCCGCGGCGGCGATCGACCGGTCGACGGTGACCTTGGTGATGATGAACTCTCCGGTCGCGTTGACGAAGTTGTAGAGCCCGATCATCAGGGCGATGAGCAGGAGATAGCGGCTCCGGAAGACGAGCCGGAAGCCGCCGCCGGCCTTCAGCGGCTGCTCCTGGAGCCTGGCCCGCGCCTCGGCTCCGGCCTGGCCGCTCTCCCGGGCCTCGCGGGCGGTCCGGACCTCGCGGCGGTGGATCGAACGGGCCAGGAGGATGCAGGCGAAGAGGATGCCCCCGGCGAGGAGCATGAGCTTGAATTCCCAGTGGCTGCCCAGGAGGTCCCGCAGCTTCTTCATGAACGGCAGGGTGGCGACGAGGCCGCCCGAGGTCGCGCCCAGGGCCACGAGGGGAAAGGTCCGTTTGCCGACCTCGTCGGAATAGAGGTCGTTGGCGAAGCCCCAGAACTGGGCGATGACGAAGTAGTTGAAGATGCCGATCCAGATGAAGAACAGGATGCCCATGGGCTTGTCGGCCAGGCCCCCGAGGTCCAGAAAATAGAAGATAACCAGGTTGGAGATGAAGAATGACGTCGTCCAGGTGATCAGGACGTGGCGGGGGACCCTGGAAGACAGGCGGCTGAAGGCCTTGACGACGAAGACGAAGAGGACGGCCTGGGCCCCGCTCAGGCAGCTCTTGACGACGGCCGAGTCCTTGTCGACGAGGAGGAGGGCCTCGCGCAGCGGCTTGAGGATGTAATAGGCGAGGAGCAGGAGGAAGACGTTCAGGGCCAGGAGCAGCGCCTTGGCCGCTTCGCCGGGCCGGATGTCGGCGAAGATCCGCAGGAACCGGTAGCCCAGGCTGTAGCGCGGCGCCGCCTCTGAAGCGGCGGCCGGGGCGGCCGTCTGCGGGGGATCGGGCAGCGGGGTTCCCATGTGGCGCGGTCAGAACAGGACCCGGGCCTCGCCCGCGGTCCTGATCAGGAAGCGGATCTGCCGGATGAGGAGGTCCTTCCGGGAGTTGAGGGCTTCGATCTCCTCCCGGCCGAGGTAGCGGCCCATGTAACGGGCGACGGCCCGGTCGTCCCAGGCCAGGAGCCGGCCGAAGAGGAGCCGCGAACAGCGGCTCAGCTGGCAGCCCGAGCCGGCGCCCCTGTCCGGGGCGAAGGCCTCGGAGAAGTCGACGCGGAAGACGCTGTCGTCGTCGTCGCGGACGAGCGTGTCGTTCTCCTTGCGGCAGTCGTCATTGACCAGGGCCTGGAAGACGACGAGGTCCGCCCGGGCCCGGTCGTAGGCCTCGGGGTCCCTCGGCGCGATCCGCATGTCCCGGCGCTCGGCCGGCGTCCGGGCCCCGGAGACAAAGGCCTGCACGGCCCCCGGAACGCCCTCGACGGTCCGCTCGACGATCGGCGGGACGACCTCGAGACCGAGATACTTGCTCAGGGCATAAGCGGCCAGGTCGTAGCGCCAGCTGTCGGCCAGCGGATCGGGCCGCGGCCGGTCGATGTACTTGAACACGGCCGGCAGGCTGATCCCCTGTCCCTCGAGGCTCAGCTTCCAGGCGTCCGTGCGGCCGCCGATGCCGGGGCCGCGCTTGACGACGGCGGCGGAACGCAGGAAGGCCTCCATCTCCCGCGGGGAAAGGGGCTTCGGCGGGGGCGGCCGGATGCCGCTTCGGGCGGCCACTTCCTCGGTCTCTCCCCAGACCTTGAACTCGCCGCGGTCGTAGATGAGGGCCGAGGGGATGCCGCCGTAGCTGCCGGAGATGCCGGTGTCCATGATCCAGACCTTGCCCTGGAAGCGGACGACGCTCGTCCGTTCGACGGTCGCGCTGGGCCCGGCGTTGAAGCGGAAGTAATTATGGCCGACGACCATGGCCCTGGCGCCGAGGTTGGCCAGGGTCCGGTCGATCTCGGCCTGGGCCGAGGCCTCGTTCTTCGTGGCCAGCCCCCGGAACCAGAGCGGGCTGTCCGGGTCGTAGACCAGCCGGGGATGGAAGGGCCGGGCGTATTCCTGCGGGTTGCGCATGCCCCCCTGGAAGAACTCGAGCTCGCTGCGAATGACGCGGTTGATCTCCCGGATCGGCCACCTGGAGATGGCCTCGCTGAGGCCGCCGTGGGCGTAGACGACGTCGTTGATCTTGATGACCGCGTTCTGCCGGACGAGCCAGCCGCCGCAGGTCGCGTTGAAGCCGAGGACGTAGGCCCGCCGGGCCTCGGCGTCCCTGGAGGCCATGACCTTGCTCCAGAACTCGGCCAGCCCCTCGTCGCTCTGGATGTCGAGGCCCTCGATCTCGGCCCGCTGCCGTTCGCCGGGGGAGAGGGTCTTGAGATACTTTTCCTCCCGCTGCCGGCGGAAATCCTCGGGCAGGAAGGCGACGAACTGCTCGACGGGGACATAGCCCGGGTAGTCGAGGGCGATGCCCGTGATGTTCATCTCTTCGTGGTTGCCGAGGATCATGTGGACCGCGCCGCCGGCCTCGGCCGCTTCTTTCTCGAGACGCCGGAGGAGGTTGAAGATCTCCCTGGCCCGCGGCCCCCGGTCCATGACGTCGCCGAGCTGGACGAGGTGCGTCCGGCCGCCGGTCCAGTGGAGATCGTTGTCGACGAGCCCGATCTGGGGGTGGGCCAGGATGAAGACGAAGCGGTCGTAGTCGCCGTGGAGGTCGGCGACGGCCACAACCCGCTCGACGCCTTTCCATTCGTAGGGGATCTCGTCGGCGTGGGAGAGGAGAGGCAGGAGGGCGAGGGACAGCCCCAGGAGGAGCGAACGGAACCCCGGGCGGCCTTTCCTGCTGATCACCATCTTTCTTATAGCCGCTTTCCGGGAGGGAATCAAGGCCCGGCCGGGGTTTGACTCGCCGGAGGCGGTCCTGTTATCCTTCCCCTCCCGGACACGGGACCCGAGATCACGGCCGCGGGCGACCGGATCACGAGCGAAAGGACGGACGATCATGAGACAACGAACGGATCTCGCCGCGAACGCCCTGGCCGTCATCCTGGCCGCGGGCCTGGGACTGGCCCTCGCGGCCTGTGCCGGCCGGGAGAAACCGTCCGGGCCGCCGGCGGCCGCCTCCGTCAGCCGGGTCAAGCCCGGGCTCGAGGTCTTCCTCGAGAAGCATCTCGACCTGGTCAGGGGCAAGCGGGTCGGGTTGATCACGAACCAGACGGGCACGGACGCGGGCCTGCGCTCGACCGTGGAGCTCTTCCAGGCCAACCCGGCCATCCGGCTGGTGGCCCTCTACGGCCCCGAACACGGCGTCCGGGGCAACGCCCAGGCGGGCGAGTACGTGCCCTTCTATTACGACGAGGCCTACAAGCTGCCGGTCTTCAGCCTCTACGGGCAGTCCTTCAAGCCCGATCCGGGCATGCTGAAGAACATCGACGAGTACATGCGCTCCTTCGACACCCGGGAGGCGGGCAAGGTGCCGGAAGCGGCCATGGTCCAGGGGGTGGACGTCCTCGTCTACGACATCCAGGACGTCGGGACGCGCGTCTATACCTATATCGCGACCATGGCCTATGCCATGCAGGCCGCGGCCGAGGCGGGCATCGACTTCATCGTCCTCGACCGGCCCGCGCCCATCGACGGCGAGGACATGGAAGGGGCGGTCCTCGAGTGCCCGAGGTTCAGCTCGTTCGTCGGGCTGTACCCGATCCCCCTGCGTTTCGGCCTGACGATGGGCGAGATGGCGCGCCTGTTCAACGACAAGTTCCAGTCCCGCCCGGCCCGGCTGACGGTCATCCCGATGGAAGGCTGGTCGCGGTCGATGTGGTTCGACGAGACCGGGCTGCCGTGGGTCATCCCGTCGCCGAACATGCCGACCCTGGGCACGGCGACCGTGTATCCGGGGCTGGTGGCGCTCGAGGGGACCAACCTGTCCGAGGGCCGGGGCACGACCCGGCCGTTCGAATACTTCGGAGCGCCCTGGATAGACGGCCACGCGCTGGCCGCGCGGCTGAACGCCCTCAACCTGGCCGGGGTCCGCTTCCGGGAGGCCTGGTTCACGCCGTACTTCTCGAAGTTCCAGGGCCAGCTCTGCGGCGGCTGCCAGATCCACGTGACCGACCGGAAGACCTTCCGCCCGGTCGCCGTGGCCCTGCACATCCTCAAGGCGGCGCGGGAGATGGCCCCGGACAAGTTCGCCTTTCACGCCGACTACTTCGACAAGGTCATGGGCACGGCCTCGGTGCGCCTGGCCCTCGAGGCGGGGACGGACGTGGCCGCCATCCTGGAGAGCATGCGGCCGGGGCTCGAGGCCTTCGCTTCGCTCCGCAAAGAATATTTGCTTTATTAAATCAACAAGAGGGTTAAGAAGGGGTCAAACCTGCTTTTGCCCAAAACCGAGTAAAAAGTAGGTTTGGCCTTCTCTTTTTGCTAAAATAGGAATCTTCCCCTTCACGGGACGATCATCCGGCAAGGAGACCGACGCGATGGCGATGAAGACTCCCCGATACGCCCTGGCCAACCCCATGTCCCTGATCCTCGACAAGCCGGCCGCGGATTTCACCCGGGCCGACCTGCTAGAGGTCATCGGATCGAAAGAGATCGAGCGGGTCACGTTCCACTACACGGCGATCGACGGCAAGCTCAAGGAGCTGACCATCCCGGTCACCGACCGCTATCACGTCGAGTCCATCCTGGCCGAGGGCGAGCGCGTCGACGGCTCGTCCCTGTTCAAGGGCATGGTCGACATGGGGCTCTCGGACCTCTACGTCGTGCCCGTCTACCGCTCGGCTTTCTTCAACCCCTTCGACGAAGGCAGCCTCGACCTCGTCTGCCGCTACCTGACCAAGGACGGCGCGCCCGCGCCCTTCACCTATGACGGCATCCTGGCCCGGGCCGCGTCCCTCTTCCGCAAGGTCTCCGGCCTGGAGCTGCGGGCCATGGGCGAGCTCGAGTTCTTCCTGCTGACCTCGCCGGCCGACCGGTCCTTCCCGATCGAGAACCAGCGGAACTACCACGGCTCGGCGCCGTTCGCCAAGAGCGGCCCCATCCTCCACGAGATGATCCGGCATATCGCCCGGGCGACCGGGGCGGTCAAGTACGCCCATTGCGAGAACGGCGTCATCGACGCCGTCCGCAGCGACGTCCCGGAGATCGCCGGGCGCCTGGCCGAGCAGCTCGAGATCGAGTTCGTGCCCCGCCCGATCGAGGAGGCGGCCGACGACCTCGTCCTCGGCCGCTGGATCATCCGCAACACGGCCTTCCACCACGGCGCCGTGGCCACCTTCACCCCCAAGCTCGAGGAAGGCGTGGCCGGCAGCGGGCTCCATTTCCACCTCGAGCTGGCCAAGGACGGCCGCAGCGTCATGCGCGGCCCGGACGGCAAGCTCTCGGTCGAGGCCCGCAAGATCATCGGCGGCCTGTGCGAATACGCCGACTCCCTGACCGCGTTCGGCAACACGGTCTCGTCGGCCTACCTCCGCCTGGTGCCGAACCAGGAGGCGCCGACGCGCATCTGCTGGAGCGACCTCAACCGCAGCGCCCTGATCCGCGTCCCGCTCGGCTTCGCCGACGCCGGCGACATGGCCCGCACGGTCAACCCGGCCGAGCCCGGCGGCTACCGGGACGAGCGCGGCGGCCGCCAGACCGTCGAGATCCGCAGCCCCGACGGCAGCGCCCTCATCCACCTGATGCTGGCCGGCATCGCCATGGCCGCCAACTGGGCCTTCGGCGGCGACAAGTCGCTGTTCCGGGACATCGGGCCCCTCGACCTGGCCGAGATGTACTATGTCAAGGGCAACATCTTCACCGACAAGGACCTGCTCAAGCGGCTGCCGGCGCTGCCGGCGAGCTGCGTCGAATCGAGCCGGGTCCTGCTCGCCAAGCGCGGCCTCTACGAGCGCGACGGCGTCTTCCCGCCGGGCGTCATCGACTACGCGGCCCGGATGCTCGAGGCCGAGGATGACGAGTTCATGAACAAGCGGCTGGCCGACCTGCCGGCCCATGACCGCCTGCACCAGATCCGCCAGATCATGCACAAGGATCTGCACAAGCATTGAGCCGCGACGCCATGACCTCCCGCGAGCGCTGGCAGGCCGTCCTGGCCCGCCGGACGCCCGACCGCGTGCCGCTCGACTACTGGGCCACGCCGGAGTTCGACGCCAAGCTCGAGAGGCATCTCGGCTGCCGCACCCGGCGCCAGGCCCTCGACCGGCTCGGGATCGACTACGAGGTCCTGCTCCGGCCCGCCTACGCCGGACCGCGCCTGCCCCGGATGCAGGACGAGTTCGGCCGCCGCTTCCGCAGCGTCGGCTACGGCCCGGGCGCCTACCGCGAGTGCGTCCACAACCCCCTGGCCGGGTTCGCGTCCGTGGCCGAGATCGAGAAGGCCTACGTCTGGCCGACGGCCGACTGGTGGGACTTCAGCGGCATCGCGGCCCAGACCCGCCGGAACGAGAGCCATCCCCTCCGCGGCGGCGGTTCGGAGCCCTTCCTCATCTACAAGGAGCTGCGGGGCATGGAGCAGGCCTACGTCGACCTGGTCGAGAACCCGGAGATCGCCCATTACTGCCTGGACAAGCTCTTCGGCCTGGCCTACGAGTGCGCCGCCCGCATCTACGAGGCCGCGCCCGGCCGGGTCGACATCTCCTACATCGCCGAGGACATGGGCGGCCAGGCCGACCTCATGATCTCGGTCCGCCACATCCGCGAGTTCCTGCTGCCGGGCATGAAGCGGATGATCGGCCTGGCCCACCAGGCCGGGGCTTACGCCTTCCACCACAACGACGGCAGCTGCTGGCGCATCATCCCCGACATGATCGGCCTGGGCATCGACCTCCTCAATCCCCTCCAGTGGCGCTGCCCGGGCATGGAGCGGGAGCGGCTCAAGAAGGAGTTCGGGCCGCACGTCGTCCTCCACGGCGGCATGGACAACCAGTATACCCTGCCCTTCGGAACGGTCGACGAGGTCCGGCGCGAGGTCGCGGACAACCTGGGGATCCTGGGCCGGGGCGGCGGCTACATCCTGGCGCCCTGCCACAACATCCAGGCCATCACGCCGGTGGAGAACGTGCTGGCCATGTACGAAACCGCCCGCGAGCTCGGGCCTTCGTGAAAAAGCCGGCCCCGGGCGAGGCCGGTCAGGCGCTGCGGCGGGCCTCGAAATCCGGGACGAGACGCCTCCAGAGATCGTTGAACCGGGCCTGGAGGTCCGCGTAGAGAGCTGCGTTCCGGCGGTCCGGCTCCGCCGCGAGCCGGCCCGGGGCCACCCACTTCGCGGCGATGTCCGCGATGGCCGCCTTCTCGCCCGCCGCCCGACGCCAGTTCCAGACCGATTGGAGGGCCGCCCCGTAGGCCGCCGCCTCCGGTTCCTTCAAGGTCGTGACCGGCGTTCCGAAGACGTCGGCCGCGATCTGGAGCCAGAGCCGGCTCCCGGCCCCGCCGCCGGTGGCCCGGAACACGGACGGCCTCAGGCCGAGGCCCTTCATCCGGGCCAGGCCGTAGCCCAGGTTCAGGATCGCGCCTTCCATGACCGCCCGGGCGATGTGGCCGGCGTCGAAGGTGCCGCGGTCGAGCCCGAACAGGACGGCGCTCGAGAAGGGCAGAACCGGCACCCGCTCGCCGTCGACGAAGGGGAGAAAGAGCAGCCCGCCGGCGCCCGGCCCGCCCCGCCGGCCCAGGCGCTCGAGCCCGGCGTTGTCGAGGCCGAGGAGCGACTTGACGATCTCGGTCGTGTTGGTCACGTTCATCGTGCAGAGCAGCGGCAGCCAGCCGCCGGTGCTGTCGCAGAAGGCGGCGATCTCGCCTTCGGGGTCGACGAAGGGCCGGGCGAAATATGCGAAGATCGTGCCGGACGTGCCCAGGCTGAGCGTGCAGACGCCGGGCGCGACGTTGCCCGTGCCGATCGCGCCCATCATGTTGTCGCCGCCGCCGGCCGCGACGAGGACCCGGCCGAAGCCGAACCGCGAGGCGACCTCCTTCCTCATCTCGCCGACGGGCTCGGACGGCGGACGGAGCGCCGGCAGCTTGCCGGCGAGGCCCGGGTCGACGGCCGCGACGGCCGCCTCGTCCCAGCGGCGCTTCCGGATGTCCATCAGGCCGGTGCCCGAGGCGTCGCCGTATTCCATGCCGGCCCGGCCGGTCAGCCAGAAGTTCAGGTAGTTGTGGGGGAGGAGCACGGTCGCCAGCCGGGCGAAGCGGCCGGGCTCGTGCCGCTTGAGCCAGAGGACCTTCGAGATCGTGAAGCCGACGGCCGGGGCCAGGCCGAGGCGGGCGATGGCCCGGGCTTTGCCGCCGAGCGCGGCGACGATCTGGCCGGTTTCCGCGATGGTCGAGGTGTCGTTCCAGAGCTTGGCCGGACGGATGACCCGGCCCCGGGCGTCGAGCGGGACGAAGCCGTGCTGCTGGCCGGAGACGCCCAGGGCGACGACCTTGCCGGGATCGACGCTCGCCTCCCTGAGGGCGGCGGCCAGGGCCTTTCCGGCGGCGCCGGTCCAGACGGCCGGGTCCTGCTCGCTGGCGCCCGGCCCCAGCCCCCGGATCATCGCGTGTGACGCCCGGCCCCGGCCGAGGACGCGCCCGGACGCGGCGTCCACGATCAGCGCTTTCGTGCCTTGGGTCCCGGAATCGATGCCGACGGCGTATTGGGGCATGACGAACCTCTTTCTTTCCCGCCGATTCTATGGGAGAGGAGTCGGGCGAGTCAATCCTTTTTCCGCCCCGGCGGGAGTTCGCCGGCGCTTGATGACAGAGGGCCGCGAAATGCGATAAAATAGATGAACCATGAGAAAAGCCATCTCAGCCGCCGCCACCCTTTTCCTGGCTCTGGCCGGGCTCTGCCTGCCGGCCCGGGGCGCCGAAACGGCCGCGACCCTCAAGGCCGGCTTCTTCCTGCCCTCGGACAGCGTCTTCCGCGACGTCTACGCCAGCGGGCCGCTCTTCGGCGTCGACCTTTCGATCCCGATCGCCGGGCCCCTGCAGATCTGGGCCGGCGCGGAATACTTCGCCAAGACCGGCCGGCTCACGGTCTCGGAGGAGACGACCAAGGTCCGGATCACACCCATTTACGCGGGGCTGCGGGCCCAGTTCGGCAAGAAGAAAGCCAGGCCGTACATCGGCGCCGCGGCCGCGTATTTCCTGCTCCACGAGGAGAATCCGCTCGGCGAGGCCAGCAAGAACGCGCTGGGGTTGCTGACCCAGGCCGGGGTCCAGCTGCGGCTGGCCGGGCCGGCCTGGCTCGATCTCTTCGCGGGATACCGCCTCTGCACCATCAAGTCGGACGACGGCGAGTCCTTCGAGGCCGGCCTGGGCGGCCTGTCCTCCGGCCTCGGCGTCACGTTCAAGTTCTGATAGACTTGAAGCCATGAACACAGCCGTCAAGACCCTGGCCGCCCTGGCCGCCCTGCTCATCCTTGTTTCCCCGTCGTTCGCGATCCTCAAGGCCGGCGACAAGGTCGTCCCGTTCTCCCTGAAGAACGTCGACGGCAAGGATTACACCGTGACCGTCGAGGACGGCCGGCTGACCCTGACCGTCGCCGAGACCGCCGGAGGCGGGACCAACGTCGTCAAGACGCATCCGGCCGCGGTGCTCATCGATTTCTGGGCCACCTATTGCGTGCCCTGCCGCAAGGCCATGCCGCACATGCAGAAGCTCCACGAGGACTTCAGGCCGGCCGAGGGCCAGGCCGCCGGCGGCCTTCACGTCATCGGCATCGCCCTCGACGAGGCCGGCGGCAAGGTCGTCAGGCCCTTCTACCAGAAGCTCAAGATCACCTATCCTCTCCTGGCCGATCCGCCCACGGCCGGGCCCGCCGCGGGCGTGGCCGCCACGGCCAAGGACATGAAGAAGCGTTACGGCATCCAGGAGATCCCGGTCGTTTACCTCATCGACGCGTCCGGCACCATCACCCACGCCCACGTCGGCGCGACCGAAGCGCAGATGGCCGAGCTCGACGCCGCCGTCAAGGCGCTTGTCGGGGGAGCGGCCCGTTGAGGCGCCGGCTCCCCTGGATCCTGCTCGGGGTCTCGCTGGCGGTCATGGCCGCCGGTCTCCTGCTCGGCGAATATCAGAACGTCCTCGAGAAGGCCGTCACGGTCTGCCTCGACTGCATCGGCATCGGGTGAGCCGCGGATGAGCGCCAGCGCCCGCCCCCCCGTCCCCCGCAAACCGCGGGACCGCCGTCATTGGTACCAGGCCTTTTTCGCCCTCGGCCTCAACGCCTGGCTGCCGTCCTGGTTCAAGGGCGAGATCTTCCAGGGCGGGATCAAGGGCGTCTGCGTGCCGGCCCTTAACTGCTACTCCTGCCCCTCGGCCATGGGCGCCTGCCCGGTCGGGGCCCTGCAGACGTTCTTCGGCGGCCTGCGCTTCAACCTGTCGATCGCCGAGAAGAAGTTCGGCCTCTATGTGGCCGGCTTCATGGCCGCCGTCGGCAGCGCCGTGGGCCGCCTGCCCTGCGGCTGGGTCTGCCCCTTCGGCTTCGTCCAGGACCTCCTGCACAAGATCCCGTCGCCCAAGCTCCGCATCCCGCGGGCCATGACCTTCCTGCGCTACGCCGTGCTGGCGGTCATGGTTGTCGCCCTGCCGCTCCTCATCGTCGACGAGGTCGGCTACGGCCAGACCTGGTTCTGCAAGTGGATCTGCCCGGCCGGGACGCTCGGGGCCGGCCTGCCGCTCATGCTCATCAAGCCGGACATCCGGCCGCTCATCGGCTTCATGTACTACTGGAAGGTCGGGCTGCTCGCCCTCTTCCTGGCCTGGTTCGTCGTCAGCCGTCGGCCGTTCTGCCGGACGATCTGCCCGCTCGGCGCCGTCTGGGGCCTGTTCAACAAGGCCAGCCTTTTCCGCATGGCCGTGGACGACGGGAAGTGCACCCGCTGCGACAAGTGCCGCCGGGATTGCCCGGTCGACATGAAGATCTACGAGTCGGCCAACTCGCCCGACTGCGTCCGCTGCCTGAAGTGCATTTCCTCCTGCAAGTTCGGGGCGGTCAGCTACGGGTTCCTCGGAAAGACGGAGACCGCGCCGGACCTGCGGGCCGGGAAGGCCGCGGGGAGCGGCGCCGCCGGAACGGGCCATTAGGGCCTCGGCGGAGCGTCCCGGAGACGCGGCCGGACCCTAGAGCGTCTTCACCAGCGCGCCCCAGCGCTTGTCCAGCTTGAAGCCGTGCCGGAGGAAGAACCCCGGCAGGTAGAGGTGGGTCATGACCAGGGGCACGCCCTGGCTGGCCATCCGGCCGCAGAAATCCTCCAGGGCCGCCCCGCCCAGTCCCGATGACTTCAGCCGCGACGTGACGGCGATGACATCGATCCAGGCCACCCGGCTGGACAGCATCCGGTAACACAGGCCGCCGACGATCCGCTCCTGGGCGTCCTTGAGCACGAAATGACGGTCCTGCTGCGAGACGATCTTGGGGAAGTTCTCCTTGAAGAAAAGGCGGTAGTTCTGGCCGATCTCGGCCGGGTCGAGCGTCTCGCTGAACGTGTAGGTCCGTCCGGCCCGGTCCTGGAGGAAGGACTGGACGACGACCCGGCGGCCGCCCTCCTCGCCCTGGGTCACGACGTCCAGGCGCCGGTCGGGCTCCATGCGCGGGAAGACCATGCGGCTGAAGACCAGAAGGTCGCGCTCGTCATGGAGGGCCGACTGCAGGTCGGACAGCTCGACCTGCTGGACGGCCGGCTCGTCGAGCGAGGCGTTCATCCGGGCCAGCAGGCGGTCGAACAGGGCCTCGATCTTCTCGCTCCGGCCGGCGAAGTAGGTGTGCCGGTACAGGTAGTAGCGGACGATCTCCGGATAGCGGTCGAGGGCGTAGCGGCGGGCCAGGTCGAGGACCCTGCGCTCGCGGTCGCGCGGCGGGGCCAGCGGGGTTGCCTGCCGCCATTCCTGGTAGGCCTCGACGGCCTGCTCGGCCGGCAGGGGGATGGCGTAGGAACTGTCGAACTCGGCCCGGTAGTGGCGCAGCCGCACGGCCAGGTCCTCGCCGGGGACGAGGGGGGCTGCGGTCCGGTCGAGCGCGGCCTGCAGCTCAGCGAAGAACGCCGAAGCCTTGTCCCGTCCCATGGCGTCGTAGGCGGCGTCGAAGATCCAGTCGAGATCGAGCTGATCCCTGATCCAGGGGTAGTTGGCCGAGGCCCGGCGGTAGAAGCCGTCGATGAGCGGCCGGACGATCGAGAGCGGGCCCGTCGAGGGACGCCAGCCGTCGATCGAGGCCAGGAAGGTGTCGTCGCGGAACTCGAGCTCGGGGACGACGACGTTGACCGGGGAGATGCGGCCGGGCAGGATGCGGCGGCCGCTCGTCTGCCAGGCCCGGAAGAGGGCCGACATGGCCTCGACGTAGAGCTTCCGCCAGATCGAAGGGGCGGGGAGGGGAGCCTCGGCGGTCCGCCTCCCGGCGAACTCGCGGATCTTCTCCCAGACGGTCAGGTCGCCGAGGTGGCGCCAGATGACGGCGCCGGTCTTCTCGTCGGTGGCGCCGAGCGGCGGCAGGACGCGCGGCCCGGCGGGCTGGTCCGACAGGACGGCCGACCAGAGACGGGTCTCGTGTTCCGCCCCGTCGCGGCGGCCCTCCGGCAGGACGAGCTTGAGGTCGTAGTGCCGCCCGGCCGCGGTGTTGACGCTGATCCGGAAGGTCGTCCGGCGCGGGGCGCTGTAGATGCGCGAGACCCAGATGCCGTCGGGCGCGATCCCGGCCGTCTCGAAGCTCTCGGCGCCGCAGGCCAGGCGGACCGAATCGCGGAGGAAACCGGGCAGGTCGAGAACGGTCCGGATGCGGCGCGCCTCGGCCGGGGTGACGCTGTCGTCGCAGACGGCGCGCGGCGGGCGCCTGCCGCCCGCGGCGCCCGCCCGGCGGGACTTCTCGGCGTAGCGCCCGTAGCGGCGGACCATGCGGTCGAGCTCGCGCTCGGCCTCCTCCGCCAGAGCCGGGTCGGCCCGGTGCAGGACCCAGCTCGCTAGCTCGGCCCGGACGGAGCTGAAATAGGACGGTTCCCGGATAGCCAGGTCGGCGAGCAGCCGGAAGATGCGCACGAACTGCAGCCGGCCGCTCTCGTCGACCGGCCAGGGCAAGGTTTCCCGGTAGGCCCGGAGCCGGATCCTGAAGGCGTCGAGACGGCCGCGGCCGAGGCTGGCCGAGACGATCTCGTCCATGCTCTCCCGGTTCAGGAACGGCAGGCCCGAGCGGACGAAGGCCGCGGCCCCGCCCTGGCCGTAGTCGATATCGGGATCGAAGAGGAGGAGGATGCGGTAGGCCCAGCAGCGGAGCCTTTCGCGCGGGTGGCGGGCCAGGGCCCGGAGACGCGCCCGGACGAGCTCCTCCGTCCGCAGCGGGCTCTCGAAAAAGACCCGCTCGACCTCGGCCAGGAGGGTCTCGGGCGGCTGATCGGCGGAGAAAAGAAGCTCGGACAGCCGGACGTGGAGGCGGGCCAGGCCGGGGTCGCCGAGCTTGGCCGGCTCGGCGATGTCCGCGGCCGCGTAGGTCCGGGCCCGGCGCCAGGGCAGGGACATCCGGCCCGTCGCCGGCTCGAGCGGCAGGTCCCAGCCCTCCTTGACCGGGGCGAAGGCGGCGAACGACGGGTTGCCGACCCAGAGCGCCGGCTGGCGGGCGAACAGGCCCAGGTCGAGGACGCCGCCGTCGATCTCGTATTCCAGGTCGCCGACAAGCCAGGTCCGCTCGTCGGCGCCGCGCCGGAGAGGCAGGCGCAGGCCGCGGTTGGTGTCCACGAGCCCCTGGCGGTCGCGGACGATCTCGTCGTGCAGGATGCCCAGGTCGCGGAAGAACCACAGCGGGATGCGAACCAGCAGGCCGGGGCCGGCGAGGTCGATGGCCCGGCGCCGGTAGAGGTCCTCGATGGCGGCGGCGAACGAGGCCTCGATGCGCTTGCGGTTGTACGAGCCCTTGCCGGTGAGCTCGCCGCGCTCGGCGCTGAAGTCGCGGTCCAGGACCTCGAAATTGACGACCCGCTCGTAGGGCGCCAGGCCCTCGTTGGCGGCGGTGACGATGCGGCGGTAGTACTCGCGGGCGTTCTCCCGGGCCAGGCCCTCGGCCAGGACCCGGTCGCTGTAATCGGGAACGATGAACAGGACGTTGTAGGGCTGGCCGTCGCCGACGAGGAAGGTCCGCCTGATCCCCGGCACGCCGGCGAACTTGTCCTCGACCTTTCGCGGCGCGATGGTCTGGCCGCGGTTGTTCTTGTAGATGTCCTTTATCCGGTCGACGATCTGGTAGTAGCCGTTCGCCTGGCGCTCGAAGACGTCGCCGGTCCGGAGCCAGAAATCATCCGCGGGCTCGCCCGGATAGGGGATGATGTCCCCGGGACCGGCGTCCTCGAGATACCTGGCGACGTAGTGGCCGCTGACCTGGAGCTCGCCCTCGGGGCCGAGCCGGGCCTTCAGGCCCGGCAGGGGACGGCCGTGCGAGCCGTCGACGTAGCCGCCCGGGGGGGTCATGGTGATCCCGCCGGTCCCTTCGGTCATGCCGAAGCCGCTCATGAGCTCGATGCCGTGGCTCGTGAAGAAGCGGAAGACGCGCGGGTCGAGGTAGCCGGCGGCGGAGAGGCCCCATTTCAGGCGCGGCCCGACGATCTCCCGGACGACGGCGGCCGGATCGGTCCCGGCCGGGGCGGCGTCGATCCGCTCCAGGCACCTCTCGTGGAGCTGGGCCCAGCGGATCGGGACGCTGATGAAGCCGGTCGGCCGGACCTTGGGCATGAGGCTGAAGAGCGTCTCGGCCGAGGGATTCCCGGCGAAAACATAAGTGCCCCGCCAGTAGATCGCGCCCAGCATCTCGAGGTAGCGGCCGAAGGTGTGGTAAAGCGGCAGGAAGCTCAGGAAAACCTCGTTCGGGCCGACCGCGGGCAGGGCGGCCGCCCGGGCGAAGCGCTTGGCCACCAGGTTGTAGATGGAGAACGAGACGCCCTTGGGCCGCCCGGTCGTGCCCGAGGTGAACATGACCGTGGCCACCTCGTTCAAGCGGAAGCGGCGGCGCTTCTCCAGCCGGGCGTCGATGTCCCGGCCGCTGAGCCGCTTGCCGAGCTCGGTCAGGAAGACGACCCCGCCGTCATCCCGCAGGGCCGGGTCGGTGACCAGGATGAGGAAGGGCCGGGCGGTCCGGCCCCGGGCTTCCTTGAGCAGCTTGATACGTTCGCGGTCGTTGGCCAGGGCCATGTTGATGGACAGGGCGTCGAAGACGGCGACGACGTTGTCCAGGCTGAAATGCGGGTTCAGCGGCGTGTCGAGGATGTCGTAGAACAGGCAGGCCAGGTCGGCGAAGGCCCCCTCGGGGTGGTTCTCGGCGTAGATGGCCAGGCGCGGCTCGCGGCCGTCGCGGTCGGCCAGGGCATGGAGCGCCGCGGCCGTTTCGCGGATGTGGCGGTCCGCCGCCGCGTAGGTCCAGGACCGGGGCGGGGAGAGGGCCATGTCCTGGAAGAGGCAACGGTCCGGCGCCTCCCGGACCCGATCCTCGAACATGTCGCGCAGGCCGTAGCCTGTCCGCTGGATCAGGCGGAACGAAGCTTCGGCCCAGCGCTCGAGGAGTTCCGGCGCCGCCAGCTCGCGCAGAAAAGGCGGGTCGGAGGCAAGCCGGAGAAAGGCCCGGGCGTCTCCCTCGGAGGGGCCGCCCGCCGAAGCGAGACTGAGTTCGATCTTCTCCAGCAGCGCCCCGGCCGGCCGGACGGGATCGAAGCCGCTCTTCTTCGAAAACAGCAGATCTGGCCCCTTTTTCGGGGCTGAACCTGTCCTTTTCATGGTTGTCCCAAATCATTATAATGAAAGTAGCAATTCGGCCGCAAGTGGTTATTTCGTGGACCAGTCCGCTTTCGGCAATTATTTCTTGACAATAACAATATAAATGGTATATATACGGTATAGTCCATTTGATTCCGGTACAGACCATAAGGAGCGAGCATGGACAAGATCAAGCTCGAGAAGTTCCCTGGCGCCAAGCCGGCCTATCAGCAGATCATCTCCTTCTTCGAGAAGGAGATCCAGTCGGGCCGGCTGAAACCAGGCGAGAAACTCCCTGCCGAGCGCGACCTGGCCCAGGAGATCCACACCGCCCGCGGCACGGTCAAGAAGGCCTACGAGGAGCTCGTCCGGCGCCGGCTCATCGAAGCCGCGCCCGGCCGCGGCAGCTTCGTCGCCCCTGACCGCCATGCCCCGGCCGAGAGCCGCAAGGACAAGGCCCTGCGCCTGATCGACGAGGTCATCGACGAGATGGCCCGTCTCAAGTTCAACGCCAACGACATGCGCATCTTCTTCGATCTCCGCCTGCTCGGCCGCGAGGAAGAGCTCCAGAACCTGAACGTGGCCGCCGTCGACTGCAACCCCGAGGCCCTGTCCATCTTCGAGCGCCAGCTCCTCATCATCCCCCATGTCAACCTGGCCAAGATGCTTATCGACGACGTCCTCGTGGACCCGGCCGGCACGGACCGGCTGCGCAGCTTCGACCTCATCCTGACGACCACGACTCACTACCAGGAGCTCCTGGAGCGCTTCCCCGAGCTCCGGCCCAAGCTTGTCCAGGCCGCGGTGGCCCCGACCCGCGCCTCCATCATCGCCCTGGCCCGCCTGGCCCCGTCGCAGAAGATCGGGGTCGTCTGCGAGTCCAAGCGCTTCCTCGACATCGTCCTGGACCATCTCCGGGCCTTCGATATCCCGGCCGGGTCAGTGGCCCCGCTGTTCTGGTCCGAGCTCGACCGGCTGGACAAGTTCCTGGCCGGCCTCGACGCCGTCATCATCCCGGCCGGCTATTCGCTCCAGAAGAGCCGGGAACACCTGGCCGCCATCCAGGAGTTCACGGAGCGCGGCGGCTCCATCGTCACCTTCGACTACCAGATCGAGCGCGGCTCGCTCCTCAACGTCGAGGAGCGGCTGCGGACGCTCCTCGACGAAGCCCGGCGGGGACTCTGATGGACGCCCCGCGGATCGTGCTGGGCGTCATCGGGGCCGACTGCCACTCGGTCGGCAACAAGATCCTCGACGCCTACTTCACCGAGGCCGGCTTCCACGTCGTCAACCTCGGCGTCATGGTCAGCCAGGACGAGTTCCTCGACGCCGCCGTCGAATCCAACGCCGACGCCATTCTCGTCTCGTCGCTCTACGGCCACGGCCTGATCGACTGCGAGGGCCTGCGCCAGAAGGCCGACGAGCGCGGCCTCGACCGGATCCTGCTCTACGTCGGCGGCAACCTGGTCGTCGGCAAGACCCCGTACGACGAGGTCGAGCGGAAATTCAGGGCCATGGGCTTCGACCGCGTCTTCTCGCCCCGGGTCGACCTGGCGGCCGTGGCCGTGATGCTCCGGAAGGACATCGAGGAGAGGAAGAAGGGCTGATGAACGGAAAGCCGCTCCTCTCGGTCGACATCGGGTCGACCTATACGAAGGGAGGACTGTTCTTCCTGGACGGGGAGGAGCTGCGCTGCGCCGGCCGCGAGATCGTGCCGACCACCGTCGCCGACCTGGCCCGGGCCTTCTTCCGGGTCCGCGAGGCCGTCCTGTCCGGCCCCGGCCGCGGCGCCGCGGCCGCCGATATCCCGGTCTACTGGTCCTCGTCGGCCCGGGGCGGGCTCAAGATCGCCGCGGTCGGGCTGACCCCCGACCTGACCCTCTCGGTCGCCCGCATGGCCGCCACCTCGGCCGGCGGCAAGGTCGTCCGGGCCTTCTCCTACGAGCTGGACGACGAGGACCTGGCCGGCCTGCGGGCCGTCGAGCCGGACATCATCCTGTTCACCGGCGGCACGGACGGCGGCAACTCCCGCGTCGTCCTCCACAACGCCGCCCGCCTGGCCGAGCTGGCCCCGCCCGCGGTCATCCTCTACGCCGGCAACCGCAAGGTCCGCGACCAGGTCGCCGACCTCCTCCGCGGCCGCGACGTCGAGACGGCCGCCAACGTCATGCCCGAGGTCGGGACCATCGATATCGAGCCGGCCCGCGACGTCATCCGCCGCATCTTCCTCGAGCGCATCGTCGACGGCAAGGGCCTGTCGTCGGTCGTCGAGGCGGCCGGCCGCGAGCCCCTGCCGACGCCGCTGGCCGTCTTCGAGCTGGTCCGGACGATCGCCGCCCGCGTCCCGGGCTGGGAGGATTTCGCCCTGATCGACATGGGCGGGGCGACGACCGACTTCTACTCGCACACCAAGGCCTTCCACGGGGGCGACTCGGTCATCCTGCGCGGCCTGCTCGAGCCCACGCTCAAGCGCACGGTCGAAGGCGACCTGGGCCTGCGGGTCTCGGCCGAGGCCCTTTGGCGCTCCGAATCGGCCTTCCTCGAGGCGCGCCTGCGGGCCGCCGGGACGGACCCGAAGGAGCTCCGGCGCTACGTCGAGGAGGTCAGCCGGCAGACCGAATACCTGCCCGGCGACGAGTCCGGGAAGGCCTTCGACCGCCTGCTCGCCGCCGCCTGCGTTCGGGCCGCGTCGCTCCGCCACGCCGGCATCCTGCAGCGCGTCTACACGCCCCAGGGCGGCTTCCAGGTCCAGAGGGGCAAGGACCTGCGCCTGGTCCGGCGCCTCGTCGGCTCGGGCGGCTACCTGGCCGGCGAGACCGACGCGGCCGTCCTGCTCGAGGCCTGCCCCAAGGACGCCGACGACGTCGACACCAGGCATCTCGTCCCCGAGGCGCCGGACTGCTACGCCGACGCCGAATATCTAATCCCCCTCCTGGGGAACCTGGCGGCGGACTTCCCCGGCGCGGCCGCCCGCGCCGCCGTCGCCGGGCTGAGGCCGCTTGCGCCGCACGCCGATCGAAGAGGATAACCATGAGATCTCATCGCCTGCCCTGGAAGGACTTCCTGGCCCAGCGCCAGGCCGTCCTCGAGACGTGGCCGACCGGCAAGGACGTCGCCGCGATCGAGGACGGGCTGCGCTACCAGCGCACGATCCCGGAAGAGAAAAATTTCGCCAAGGCCATGGCCAAGGCCAAGGCCTCGGCCCGGACCCTGATCCAGCCCCGGGCGGGCGTGGCCATGATCGACGACCACATCCGCCTGCTCCGCTACCTGGAGACGGAAGGGACGGCCGACCTCCTGCCGACGACCATCGACGCCTACACCCGCCAGAACCGCTACGAGGAGGCCGCCCGCGGCATCGAGAAGTCCCGGGCCGCCGGGGCCTCGCTCCTCAACGGCTTCCCGGCCGTCAACCACGGCCGCGACGGCTGCCGCAAGGTCACCGAGGCCGTCACCAGGCCGGTCCAGGTCCGCCACGGCACGCCCGACGCGCGCCTGCTGGCCGAGATCTCGCTGGCCGGCGGCTTCACCTCCTTCGAGGGCGGCGGCATCTCCTACAACATCCCTTACGCCAAGAAGGTCGAGGTCGGCAGGAGCCTGCGCGACTGGCAGTACGTCGACCGCCTGGCCGGCTACTTCCAGGAGAACGGGGTGACCATCAACCGCGAGCCCTTCGGCCCCCTGACCGGGACGCTGGTCCCGCCCTTCATCTCCCACGCGATCGCCATCCTCGAGGGCCTGCTGGCGCTAGAGCAGGGCGTCCAGTCGCTGACCCTGGGCTACGGGCAGGGCGGCAACATGATCCAGGACATGGCCGCCCTGGCCTCGCTCCGCGAGCTGGCCGACGAGTATTTCCACCGGGCCGGCTACGCCGACTACGACCTGACCCTGGTCTTCCACCAGTGGATGGGCGGCTTCCCGGAGGACGAGGCCAAGGCCTTCTCGGTCATCAGCCTCGGCGCGTTCGTGGCCGCCGCGGCCGGGGTCGAGAAGACCATCGTCAAGTCGCCCCACGAGGCCATGGGCATCCCGACGAAGGAAGCCAACGCGGCCGGGCTCAAGGCCACCCGCCAGGTCCTGAGCATGATGGCCGACCAGACGATCTGCCCGGAAGCGGCGGTCATCCAGCGGGAGAAGGACCTCATCCGCCGCGAGGTCGGGGCCGTCATGGCGGCCGTGCTCGACGCCGCGGGCGACGACCTCGTCCAGGGCATCGTCCGCGCCTTCGCCGGCGGGCTCCTCGACGTCCCGTTCGCCCCGTCGATCTACAACAAGGGCAAGATCCTGCCCATCCGCGACAACGAAGGATACATCCGTCTCTTTGCCAAGGGGAACCTGCCCCTCGGCGAGGACATCATGTCGTTCCACCGGGAGCGCCTCCGGGAACGGTCCAAGGCCGAGGGGCGCCCGGTCACCTTCCAGATGGTGACCGACGACATCTACGCCATCAGCAAAGGAAAACTCATCGGGAGGCCCAAATGAAGATCGTCAAAGCCCTGTTCGTCCCCGGGTCGTCGGCGTTCTACTTCGACGACCAGCAGGCCATCAAGTCCGGCGCGCCCCACGACGGCGCCGTTTACGGCGGCAAGCCCGTCACCCCGGGGTTCAAGGCCGTCCGCGTCGCCGGCGAGGCCCTGTCCATCCTGCTCCTCCTAGAGGACGGCAGCTGGGCCCTCGGCGACTGCGCCGCGGTCCAGTACTCCGGCGCTGGTGGGCGCGACCCGCTCTTCCTCGCCGCCGACTTCCTGCCGCTCCTGGAGACGCGCATCCGCCCGCTCCTCGAAGGCGCTGAGGTCGGCCCCTTCCGCGAGATGGCCGGCCGCTTCGAGGCCCTCGAGTTCGACGGCCAGCGGCTCCACACGGCCATCCGCTACGGCCTGTCCCAGGCCCTGCTTCACGCCCGGGCCCTGGCCACCCGCCGGATCATGGCCGAGGTCGTTTGCGAGGAGTACGGGCTGCCGGTCATCCCGGCCCGCGTCCCCATCTTCGGCCAGAGCGGCGACGACCGCTACATCAACGCCGACAAGATGATCATGAAGCGGGTCGACGTCCTGCCCCACGCCCTGATCAACAACGTCAAGACCAAGCTCGGCCAGGAAGGCGAGCTGCTGCGCGAGTACCTGGGCTGGCTCGTCAACCGCATCCGCACGGTGCGGACCGACCCGTCCTACGCCCCGACCCTCCACATCGACGTCTACGGCACGATCGGCGTCATCTGCGCCCTCAAGCCCGCCCGCGTGGCCGACTATCTGGCCTCGCTCGAGCCAGTGGCCGCGGAGTTCCCCCTGTACATCGAGGGCCCCGTCGATGCCGGCGAGAGAGAGCGGCAGATCGAGCTCCTGGCGGCCATCCGCCGCGAGCTGCGGGCCAAGGGCTCCAAGGTCAAGATCGTGGCCGACGAGTGGTGCAACACCTACGAGGATGTCGTCGACTTCACGGACGCCCAGAGCTGCGACATGATCCAGATCAAGACGCCCGACCTCGGCGGCATCCAGAACACCATCGAGGCCGTCCTCTATTGCCGCAAGCACGGCATGGAAGCCTACCAGGGCGGCACCTGCAACGAGACGGAGATCTCCGCCCGGACCTGCGTCCACGCCGCCGTGGCCGCCCGGGCCGAGCGGGTGCTGGCCAAGCCGGGCATGGGCTTCGACGAGGGCTTCATGATCGTCCGCAACGAGATGGAGCGGGTCCTGGCCGCGCTCCGGGCCCGCAACGGCGTGAAGGGAGCTTGACCATGGCCGCCAAGACCTCCAAGAAGAAGGAGTTCCGGGTCCTTTCGACGACCGCCATCCTCGGCTACGGCTTCCCGGAGAGCTCGTTCCGCGCCGGCCTGGCGAAGAAGCCCGACCTCATCGGGGCCGACGCCGGCTCGACCGACCCCGGGCCCTATTACCTCGGGGCGGGCAAGTCCTTCACCGACCGCTCCGCGGTCAAGCGCGACCTGCGCTTCATGCTGACGGCCGGCGTCCGCCGCGGCATCCCCGTCGTCATCGGCACCGCGGGCGGCAGCGGCGCCCGGCCCCACGTCGACTGGTGCGAGGCCATCATCCGCGAGATCGCCGCGGAGGAGAAGCTGAGCTTCAAGATGGGCGTCATCTACGCCGACGTCCCGAAGGCCCGCGTCCGCAAGCACCTGCGGAAAGGGGAGATCGTGCCCCTGACCTACGTCCCGCCTCTGACCGAGGCAGTGCTCGACGAGTCGGTCAACATCGTCTGCCAGATGGGCGTCGAGCCCATCCAGAAGGCCCTGGCCGCCGGCTGCCAGGTCGTCCTGGCCGGCCGGTCCTACGACCCGGCCGTCTTCGCCTCCCTGCCGATCATGCTCGGCTTCGACCCCGGCCTGGCCATCCACATGGGCAAGATCCTGGAGTGCGCGGCCATCGCCGCGACGCCGGGCTCCGGGGCCGACTGCGCCTTCGGCACGCTGACCGGGGACTCCTTCGTCCTCGAGGCGCTCAACCCGGCCCGCCGCTTCACCAAGCTCTCGACGGCCGCCCACACCCTCTACGAGAAGACCGATCCTTACCACCTGCCCGGCCCCGGCGGCGAGCTCGACCTGACCGGCTGCTCCTTCACCGAGCTTCCCGGCGGCAGGGTCGAGGTCCGCGGCAGCCGCCACGTCGAGACCGAGCGCTACTGGGTCAAGCTCGAAGGCGTCCGCCGGGTCGGCTACCGGACCATCGCCGTGGCCGGGACGCGCGATCCGATCATGATCCGCGAGATCGACGGCATCCTGGCCGGCGTCGAGGCCCAGGTCCACGACCTGCTCAAGGCCGAGCGCGTCGAGGGCCGGATCTTCTTCCACGTCTACGGGAAGAACGGGGTCATGGGCGCCCTCGAGCCCGAGAAGCGCGTCCACACCCACGAGCTGGGCATCGTCATCGAGGCCGTCGGGCCGACCCAGGCCGCGGCCGACTCGGTCTGCAGCCTGACCCGTTCGACGCTCCTGCACTACGGCTATCCCGGCCGCATCTCGACGGCCGGCAACCTGGCCTTGCCTTTCTCCCCCTCGGATGCCAAAATGGGGGAGGTCTTCGAGTTCTCCGTCTATCACCTGATGCCCCTGGCCCGGCCGGACGGATTCCCCCTGCGGGTCGTCACGTTCCGGGGCGGAAAGGAGCCGAAATGAAACGCAACATCCTCACCGCCGCCCGGGTCATCCGGTCGAAGAACTCCGGCCCGTACGAGCTGACCCTGGACATCCTGTTCAAGGACCGGGAGCACTTCGAGCTCTTCCGCCGGCGCAACGTCGTCACCAAGCGCCGGGTCGCCGCCCTCTACGGGCGGCCCGTCGCGGACATCCTCAAGATCGTCTACTTCGAGCCGTCCAACGCCCTCAAGATCACCATGCGCCGGCCCATCCCCTCGGGCGCCGCCGGCGAGACCGACATCTACGGCGCCCAGCAGCACGCGCCGCTCCTGCGCCTGACCTATTGAGGGCGGCGGCCATGATGAAGTTCAGCCAGGGCACCGTCCACCGAGAGACCCTGCTCTATGCGGCCTACTACGCCCCGCGCGGCAGCTACCGGCTCTACATGGTCGCCGCCGAGCTGGCCCAGAAGTACCTCACCCCGACCGACCTGCTGATCGGCATCCTGGGCGCCGAGGGCTCGGGCAAGTCGACCCTCATCAAGGGGCTGTTCCCCGGGCTCGAGCTGACCAACGACGACGAGGGCATCAACGTCAGGCCGACGCCGCTCTTCGACTTCGACCCGGCCGATCCGTTCTCCGGCCACACCTTCCATGTCGACGTCCGCTACGAGCTGGCCTTCCACCAGAAGTACGAGCTGGCCGAGGCCATCCTCAAGGCCATCGGCCACCACCGCCGGGTCGTCGTCGAGCATTTCGACCTGATCTACGAGGCCCTCGGACACAACGCCCAGGTCCTGGTCGGCATAGGCGAGGAGATCATCGTCGCCCGGCCGACGGTCTTCGGCCCCTTCCCCCAGGCCATCAAGACGATCGTCGACAAGACCATCAAGTACCGGCTGATGGCCCACTCGGCCGAGGACATCACGACCATGGTCCTCCAGGAGGACTACAGGATCCCGTTCCCGCCGCTGCACTCCGACGTGCCCCAGGGCTTCGTCCTCAACTTCTCCGAGCGGCCCGCCGTCGACCTGGCCGAGCTCGAGAAGAAGGTCCAGGCCATCATCGCCAGGGACCTGCCCATCTCGCCCTGCGGCGACAACACCATCAGCATCGGCTCGGAGACCATGCCCTGCACGGGCACCCGGACCCACGTCTCCTCGAGCGGCAAGATCGAGAACTTCCGCCTGATCAAGGAATACCGCTACGACCAGATCAGCCAGGAGTATTACGTCATCGGCCTCGTGGGCAGGCGGGGAGAGGAGGCCTTCGAGGACCTGATCGACGTCGAAGGGATCTACGAATGAACCTGATCGATCCCGGCCCGGACAGGGCCGTCTACCGGAAGATCGCCGTCCGCGGCGTCAGCAAGACCGCCTGCGCCGGCCGGCCCGCTCTGCGGGTTGCCGACGGCGCCCTGAAAGCCCTGGCCGGGGAGGCCTTCACCGACCTGGCCTTCAACCTCCGGCCCGATTTCCTGGCGGCCATGCGCCGCATCCTCGACGACCCGGAGGCCCCGGCCAACGACCGCTTCGTGGCCGAGGCCGTCCTGCGCAACGCGGTCATCGCCGCCGAGGGCGTCCTGCCGCTCTGCCAGGACACGGGCTCGATCCAGATCTTCGCCTTTCGCGGCCACCTGGTGATAACCGACGGCCGGGACGAGGACATCCTGGCCGCCGCCGCGTCGGAGGTCTACCGGAAGCGCAACCTGCGCTACTCGATCATGGCCCCGCTCACGGTCATGGACGAGGTCAACACCGGGACGAACCTGCCGGCCCAGGTCGACCTCCAGGCCGCCTCCGGCCCGGAGTACCGGTTCTTCTTCATGGCCAAGGGCGGCGGCTCGTCCAACAAGATCGCCCTGTTCCAGGAGTCCAAGGCCCGGCTCGAGGACGGCGTCCTCGAGGCCTTCCTGGCCGAGAAGATCATGGCCCTGGGCGTGGCCGCCTGCCCGCCCTACCGCATCGCCGTGGTCGTCGGCGGCCTGTCACCCGAGATGACCCTCAAGGCCGTCAAGCTGGCCTCGGCCGGCTTCCTCGACGGGCTGCCCAGGCGCGGCTCGAAGAGGGGCGCCGCCTTCCGCGATCCGGGGTGGGAAGAGCGGCTGATGGCGCTGGCCCGGGCGACCGGGCTCGGAGCCCAGTTCGGCGGCAAGTGGCTGGCCCACGAGGCCCGCTTCGTCCGCCTGCCGCGCCACGCCGGCTCGTGCCCGATCGGCATCGGCGTCTCCTGCAACGCCGACCGCGGCCTGCGCGGCAAGATCACGGCCGAGGGCGTCTTCCTGGAGGCCGTGGAGCGCCATCCGGCCCGCTTCCTAGAAGGGGCGCGGCCGGCCGGCCCGGCCGCCGCCGTGGCCGTCGACATCGAACGGCCGATCGGGGAGATCCTGGACAAGCTCCGCGGCCTTCCGGTCGGCACGCTGGTCAGGTTGAACGGGCCGCTCGTCGTGGCCCGCGACATCGCCCACGCCCGGCTGGCCCGCCTCCTGCGCGAGACGGGAGACGTGCCGGACTACTTCAAGCGCCACCCCGTCTATTACGCCGGCCCGGCCAAGACGCCGCGCGGCCTGGCCTCGGGCAGCTTCGGCCCGACCACGGCCCAGCGCATGGACGGCTACCTGGGGGATTTCATGAAGGCCGGGGCCTCGCTCGTCTCGATCGGCAAGGGCAACCGGACCGCGCCAGCGATCGAAGCGTTGAAGGCCTGCGGCGGCGTCTTCCTGGGCACGATCGGCGGGGCGGCGGCCCTGATCGCCAAGGAGCACATCGTCTCGAGCGAGACGATCGACTTCGCCGACCTTGGGATGGAGGCGGTGCGCCGCATCGTGGTCAGGGACCTGCCCGCCTTCGTCATCTACGACGGCCGGGGCGGCGACCTCTACGCTACTTCGCGGCGGCTTTCGGGATGATCTCCCAGGCCTGGGCCAGGATCTTGGGCGTGGTGTCGTAGGTTTCGAGGGAGATCAGTCCCAGTGAAGGCTCCAGCCGGATCTGGGCGTCGTCATAAAAGCGGCCGTCGCCCTTGCCCTTCCCGTTGAGCGTGAGCTCGATGGCCATGAACAGGTAGCGGCCCATGGTCTTCTGGTAGCCCGGGTCCCACTGCTGCCGGTTCATGAACAGCCAGACTTTCCTGCCCTTCTCCGTGGGCACGGCGATGGCCGCGTGGATGGGGATGTTGAAGCCCCGGGCGTACTTGAACCGGACCACGCCCTTGTCGGCCTTGCCGAAGGCGTTCAGATAGCCCTCGGTCCCGCCCTGCTCGAAGGCCTGCTGCAAGGCCCGGATCTCCTCCGGGGTCGACCACTCCTTGATCTCGATCTGGATCTTGACCATGGGCGCTTCGACCGGGGCTTTGCCGGTCAGCATCTGGGCCCAGAAGATTTCCGAGGCGCCGAGAGGCGCGGCGGCTGCGGCCGCGACGGCGCAAACGGCGAGGACGGCTAAGGCCTTGGGCAACGGCGATGTCATCGTGGCGTACCTCCCTGGATCGTTCCGCATGGCTGACTATGATGCGCAAAAAGGCGCCGGGATGTCAAATGGGCGGCTTTTTCGACGCCGCCAGGACGACCTGGGCCTCGTCGCCGGCCCGGACTCGGTCGAACAGGGCCTTGAGGGTCTTGTACTGCTCGATCGGGAAAAAGCTCTTCCTGATGACGAGGTCGCGCCGGACTCGGAGCCGTCGCGGCCCCTCCAAGGCGCAGGCAAGCGAATAGCTCGCGAAGTCGTTCTGCTCCTTCAGGTCCTCCGGCCGGACCTCGGCGGCCAGCCCTTCGGGCAGGGTGACGACGATGTCGTCGATCTCGCGATAGGGGAACGGGAAATAGACCGGGTATCTGCGCTCGGCGTGGCGGAAGGGGTATTGGGCCTCCCCCGCCAGGGGCGAGACCGGCAGGATCATCTTGTCGCCGGCAACGGCGCCGAGGCCCGGGATGGAGACGCTGAACGTGGCGACGAGATCGGGGTCGCTGCCGTCGGCGTTCTCGAGCTTGGTCAGGCTGACGGCGGCGCCCATGGGCAAGGCGTCGGCCAGCTCCTTCTCCAGGTCCTTAGTGCGGCTCCCGGCGTCGTCGTGGATGTGTTCGAGGCGACGGATCAGGGCCTTGTGGCCCGTGTAGGTCGTCCGGACCGTGCCGGCCAGTCCGCCCCGGAGGTCGAGCGCCAGCGCGGCCTCGCGCCGGGTCAGGCCCTGGTCCGGCGGAGAGGCGGGCGTCACGAAGAACGCGGGCGGGGCGTCGGAATAGCGCAGGCCGGCCGCGTTCGACCGGGTCCAGTGGACGAGCCCGAAGGGGCAGAAGGGGGTGGCGGGATCGAAGAGCAGGGCCTGGCCGCCCAGCTTGACCTGGGCCGCCTCGGCGTCGAGCTGGCTGTAGAAAGACCACAGCGAGACGCGGAAGATCTTGTCGTCCCGGTTGGCGATGCGGACCGGCTCGGCCTCGAAGCCGGCGGCCCGGGCCAGGGCCACGAAAGTCCTGGTGATGTCGCTGCGCACGCCGTAACCGCGGCCGATGACGTCGACGACGCCTCGATTGGACTTGATATCTTGAGCTTTACGCTGGTTCCGGGTCAGGCCTTTCTCGTAGCTGAGGTTGCGGATCTTCTGGACCCCGGCGTAGAGCCTCTTCAGCTTCCCGGCCGGGTCCGTCTCGTCCCCGATGAGCTCCAGGGCCTTGGCGGAGACCTTGTCCGGGTCGCCGATGAACCTTTCGGCGGCCTTCTGCCAAGCCCGGCTTTCCCGTTTCCAGTACTCGTCCCGGTCGCTGATCTTGGCGGCCAGGTAGAAGACGTCCAGCGATATCTGCTCGGCCTGCTCGGAGGTCATCAGTTCCTCCCCCTCGAAGGGCGGGATGTTCTCGAGCGACAGCTCGAGCCGCATGTTCTTGATCTCCGGCCGGACGGGCTCGAGGTTGTGCGAAACCCAGGACAGGCGGCAGGGGCCCATGAAAAGCAAGCCGATATACGGAAAGGAGACGAACCGGTACTTGGCCCTGACGGTGAAGAGGTCGTCCTGAAGGTCCCAGTGGGCGGCCGGGAAGGACAGGAACTCGCTCGACCGCGGCATGCCGCCCTCCGTCGGATGGCTGCCGGAGAGCTGCAGGCTCTCCGACAGGTCCTCGTCGTCGGAGCCGGAAGAGCCGCCGAGATCGGCCTCGATCTTGTAGCGGAGATCGATGATCGAGCCGACCTCGACGTCGGGGACGGCGAAGGTCTTGAGGGCCACGCGCAGGCGGCGATAGCGCAGGGCCGTCTTGTCGAAGACCTGCCCGGTGAACGGCGTGATGGTCCCATTCGGCCCGATGAGCCTGGCCTCGAGGTTGGATACCTTCTGGCTGCCGGAATAATAAGGGATCTCGATATTGGCGTGATCGCGGCCGGATTCCTTGAGGATCTTCAGCCGCTTGAAGACCGTGCGCTTGATATCCTCCTGGTCTTCGACGATCTCCCGGTAGAGCCAGACGGCGTCCGCGCCGGGCTGCAGGGGGCAATCGGTCATGGCCTTTTCCTCCGGGGTCAGGGCCGGCCAGCCCTGGGCCGCGGCGGGCCGGGCCGGGAGGAGGACGAGGGCCGCCGCGACGAGGGCCGGGACGACGGCTAGCGCGATACGGGGCGACCGGCATCGAGCGGGGGTCCGGCGCATTACGGCCTCCTAGGCTCCGGGGACTTCAGGAGCAGGCTCCGCTGCTCGTCGGCGGCCACCCCGAGGAAGAACTTGAGGGCCTCCTCCGAGCGGGAGGCCGGAAGGAGCGGCTCGAGCAGGCGGTACTCGCGACGGTAGACGAGCGTCCGGCCTGCGGCTTCGACGCGGCTGGAGTAGGCGGCGAACCCGGCGTCGAGGGCGACCGGCCCGGGCGGGCTGTCGGCCGTCCGGCCGTCGGGGACCTCGATCGTGAATTCGTCCCGGGCCAGGACGGCTTCGCCGAGGTCGATCGGATGGCGGCGGGGCTTCCTGTCCTTCGGGGCAAGGTCGACGGCCTTGGAGCCGACGACCCGGGGCCGAACGACGAGGTAATTCCCGGCGCGCTTGGCGTAGCCGGCGGCCTGGACGCGATAGCTGACGACCAGGTCGCCCCGGTCGTCCTCGAGGTTCTTGAACTCGTAGCTTTGGAGGGTGAACGAGGCGAGCGAGCGGGCCAGGAAAGTCTCCAGGTACTTGCGGCGCTCCGCCTCGGTCGCGGCTTGGACGGCGTAGCGCAGGGAGTCGGCCTCGGAGCCGCGCCGGGTCTCGACGATCTCGCCGGCCAGGGTCCCGTCGGCCGTCAGGACCAGCCGGCCCTTGCGGTCGAGGAGGTTGCCCTCGGGAGCCGGCCTGGGCAGGCGCATCAGCTCGCCGCCGCCTTCGGCCGCGAGCAGGCCGACGTTGTCCTGGAGATAGAAGGGCAGGCGGCCCAGCGGCGTCGTCGGCATGGTCGGATCGAAGACTAGGAGCCGGCCCAGGCGCGGGTGGCGGACCAGGCCGTCGAGGCCGGCCTCCGGGACGTCGTCGGGCAGGCGGATGGCCAGGATGACGTGGTTGAAGCCGCCGAGAGAGACGGGGGAGTCCGGGTTGACGAAGCCCCGGTTGACGTTGATGACGATGAAGTGCGACCGGACGCCGATAGCTTCGAGGAGGGCGGCCAGAAGGGTCGCCTTGTCCTTGCAGTCGCCGTAGCGGTTGGCCAGGATGCCCGGGGCGGGGTGGGGCTGCAGGCCGCCGAGGCCGATCTGGATGGAGACGTAGCGGATCTCCTTCTGGGCGAACGCGGCCAGGGCCCGGATCTTCGACAGGGTGTCGGCCGCCCCGGCGCAGAGATCCCGGGCCTTTTGCCTGACCGTGTCGTCCGGAAGCCGGCGCGGCCCGCTCAGGTCCTCGTACCAGGCGCCCATGTCGGCCCAGCCGGCGAAGGAGCGGATGCCGGGCCTCGCGGTCTTGAGCCGGACGAGGAGGCGCCTGGCCAACGTTTCCGGCATCGGCATGCGGGGCTCGTCGGCGATGGCCGGGATGTCGCGGACCTCGAAGACCAGGGCTTGGGGCGGCGGGCCGGTCACGCCGGCCGGCTCGACCGGCGGCATGTTGATCCAGGCCAACTCAGGCTGCCAGCCGGCCGGCAGGGTCAGCGCGTAACGGGACCGGAGGACCGGGAATTCCCGCTGGAAGAGGCATTCGTCCTCGACGGCCGGCGGGGTGCGCTCCTCCTGCCATTCGAAGCCGACGACGCTGCCGACGTCCACCTCGGGCACGGACAGCATCATCATCCTGGCGTCCATGTACAGCGTGTCGGGGGCGAGGGAGGAGGAGATGACCTGCTTAATGGTCACCTGGCGCGTCGAGCCGCCCTTGTTTATGACCCAGCCGGACATGGATTTGATCTTGATGTCGTAGGCCGAAGCCAGGATCAGGCGCCGGGCGGGATCCACGCCGCCCGGCCGCAGGACCCGGGTGGCCCGGCGGCAGGTCGTCGTCAGGACGCCCCTGGAGTTGATGACCGTCGACTGCTCGTCGAGGAGCACCAAGGCCTCGGCGTCCGGCGGGGGAGGGGCGGGAAGATCGCGGGCGGCCTCGTCGGCCAGCCACTGAGGCGGCTTGTCGTCGGCCGCGGCGCTTCCGGCGGCAGCGGGCGGGCGTCGGGCCGAAGACGCGTCCGATGAAACGAGCGCGGCGGAGAACGAGAAAAACGCAAGAAAGAGCGAAAGAACGACGCCTTCTACAGACCCGCGATCACTCAACCCGTTATCCCGGAAATTCCCAAGCTATGCCAAGGTTAGCCGCAGTCCGAGGCGGATGTCAAGGACGAATTGAACAGGCTGAACCTTTCGAGCGTCCGCGGCGGGCGCTCGTCGTCTTTCTGGCCTCGGGCCGGGCGTGATATAGTGACGCGGGGAGAAAACCATGAAATTGTCGAGATCCACAACTGTCCTGATCAACGTCGCCCTGATCCTGCTCGTCGCCCTGCTGGCCAAGGCGCTCCTGACCGCTCCGGCCGGCGCCGGGGCCGCCGTGGCCCGGGAGTACAAGGTCGTGGCCTACCCATCGACGGGCCAGAACGTTGGGCAGATGCTCAACGAGTATGCCAACGACGGCTGGCGGTTCGTCTTCGCCTTCGAGTTCGGCCGCCCGCCGTACAGCCTGATCTTCGAGCGCTGAGGCGCCTTGGCGGTCGAGCGCCGATGCGCCTTGGCCGGGGGGGAGTGGCGGGAAGGTGTGGGAGTCGAACCCATCCGGGACGTCTATAGCCCCATACCGGATTCGAAGACCCGAGAAGATCATGGCCAAGTTATTGAATTATTATGGTGATACCCAGTTTTCCCGAGATCAATGTGGCTAAATTGTGGCCAAGTCGATGAAATCCGACGCCTTTCGCAACGACGCCAATTTCCAGTTCTCTGCGAATTAGTCTGTGTAATAGATTATGACGAAATCATCGATAACCGGAATCCAGATCGCGCATCTCCCATAGCTAATAGGATTGACATCAAGGTCAATACCGACGACCCTTCCTTTCTCCATATCGAGCTTAAGCTTATCGACAATCTTCTGGGCTTCGGACAACGTGGCCTTTCCGGTATTGACGATCATCTTCCTTAAGTCAACATATGTCGTACAAGGATAAGGCGATTTCCCGCTCATCTGGTCCGAGGTATCCTGATTAAATGGGCGTAGGAAGGTTCTTAGGATGCCGCTAAAATACCATTCTCTCTTACATGATTCATAATTATTACAGTCTGACTGGTACCAGGGCTGGCTGAAAAGTCCGTCAGATGCCGCGTCCCCTTTTACGGTCATGTAGAAGATCCTCTTTCTTCTTGACAAAACCTCAAGAGTCCAAGAAAAGGGACTCTTAATATCCTTCCCAACCACATGAAGGACAATCTCCTCAGGCCTGCCGTCGCGAGTAAGGTCGACCTTCCGGACGATCGTCCTATCGATCCTTTCTGAAGCCTGATTCTGAATGGCGTTTGTCTGCGCCACTGAAGTTGCCATTCCCACTGAAATGAGGAGCACTCCGGGCAGCGCAGCTCTCATAAGGCTCTCTCCTGGGTTATGCGTTGACTAAAAGAAGACGAAGTCTTCAACTACTCGCCACACTCAAAGGGAATTGTTTTCGTAAGCGTTCCGATATCAACCTTTGATGCTGACATATTTTCCAGCGCAGCTGTGATCTTGACTTCCTCACGGCCTGTACCGCAGACCAAGAAGGGCAATATCACCTTGCCACCCTCATTAAAACAAAGGCTGAGCTCAAGCTTTTGGTCTAGAAGCGTTTTCTGGCTATCCGTCGCTATCAGGCTGAGCCTGCCCTCGCATTGAGTGAATCCAGGGCCGACTAGATCCACGAGCACCATTATCGCAGACGAAGGCTCCCTGGCTTCCCCCTCGCCAATGATGGTATTCCACAAAACATGGGTTTTGCCATCGAGAAGGTCGATTGGGTTGATCTTGCCTGTCGCATGGTAATAGAGATGTGCGTGAATGGCGGCCACCGAGTATTTCCCGCCTTCTTGATTGGGATTGCCAGGGGCAGTTATGCCGAGAAGGAGCACAAATGCTAGAAGACCAATAGATATTTTCATTGCATAGTGCTCCACTCTACGCTTTAGTGTTCTTTGCGAACCCCCACTCGACGTATCGCTTTGCTAGGTTTCATTTCTTTGCTTTTCCGCCTAGCCAGGAAAATGAGCGGATTAATGATAAAAAGTCCTTCTCATACTTTGAGCTCTCTTCTTTCGGCCCATTTAGGACGAGAACCAAATAGAGAGGGGAATCCTCGTCAGGGTCGAGAAAACAGACATAGTCAGTCGTTTTATCATCATATGAATATACCTTGGACAGGACCTTATAAGCCGGATCGTTTATAGGGAATTCATTTAGCTCGAGTTTCTTGTGCTGCTTTTTATAGTCTGCGACGTCAGAGTCCATCTTCTGCTGCAGAGTCTCTCCTCTTTTGCTATTTACCGAAATGTGCATAACAACTGGCGATTTGCGGAAGCTCTTTTTCCCCAAGCAGAAATAGACATTGACGCGATACCGATATGCATCTTCCGTATGGCCTGTCCAGCCCGTTGGTTCCTTTACATTGAACATCCAACCATTCCCAAAAATAAGCAACTCGTCCATTTGTGAAGAACCTGCTGTCACGGCAAGAAAGAAGATTATGATGGACCAAAGGCCTTTTTTCATTGATCCTCCTCCTATGACGCAGGCTGTGTAGTTTCGCTATTGGGATGACTGGGCCCGTCGATACCAGGCACAAAGAGCTCAGCAAGTACTTCGACCGCCCGGCGCTTATTTTCAGGTGTCGGATGAGCATAGCGCATGGTCATTTTGATAGTCGCATGCCCTAGAATCTCCTTGACAGTTACTAAGTCGATCCCACCTATGACCATATAGGTAGCCGCTCACATTATGGGTGGATCAGTTTTCAGGGATGAGGTCCATAACTTCCCCAAAGGGATCTTACCTGAAGGAGAGGACGGGGGGGGTTCTGTGGCCACAATCCTGATGTATTTCACGATATCGTCAAATGTCTTTTTGTCTGAACGCTTATAGAACGGCTTGAGGATTCGAATTACTGCCCAATAGCCGCGATAAGATAGGTAATAATTAAGGAACTTTGACACGACAACTTCCCCGCTAGTGGTCCTAAATAAAGGGTCCTTAATTACGATCTCTTTTATTGCTGCATCTCCGACCTCATATTGTTTGATGTCTGCTTTAAGGCGTAAATTCTCCTTCTTCGCATAATATTCTCTAAGAGCTTTTGAGTCTCCTTCGCTGGTAGCTTTTTCCAGCTCGGCCGTAATGCCAAAGTCCGTTTTGCCGTCTCGTAGTTCGAGAAAACTCTCGCTTTCGAGTTTCTTATTCGACGAGAATTGGGGTGATACCCGTATCTCAACCCCCCATGAGCTACCCGGAAGGACAAGTCTATAGGTCTTCAGTTCATTTGGCCTTTCTTGTGAGGCTTTGACTCCATCAGGATAGCTAGATAATGCAACAGCGATCAGAGCGTAGAAAAAGACCTTCTTCATATTCTCACCCTCTCTGAGTACATTTATGCGATTGAAATTATTCTCCACATGCTGGACGCCTCAGTCAATGATGATCATAGTCACGAATCATTCCTATCCTAAGGCTTTTTGCGTATGGTAACTTGATTGACAGGCTCTTAATCAAATGCGTTAGAAAAGATACCTAAAATCACTATGACCAAATTATGACCAAGAATGTCCAAAACGGTGCTAAATCGTACTAGTGCGTACTAAACAATTAGCAAATAATTACAGAACCGATGGACTTCCTAAAGCACTGATAAATATCTCTAATAGGGGGAGTGGCGGGAAGGTGTGGGAGTCGAACCCACCCGGGACGTTTATAGCCCCATACCGGATTTGAAGTCCGGAAGGATCACCGGATCCTTCACCCTCCCGCGGGCGAAGTGATGTTAATCCGTCCGGCCAGATGAGTCAAGGCGCGCCGGCCGGCTCCCTCAGGACCTTGACATCCCCATCGGGCCAGGAATATCCTCAATTCGCGCCGCGGCCGGGTCCCCGGATCGAGCGGCGCGAAACGATGGCTCAAAGTCACAAGGGGGGAATCATGCGGCGCTTGATGCTCGTTCTGGCGGCGGTCGTTATTCTGTCGGCGGGGGCCGCTCCGGCGGCGGACGAGACCCCGGTCCTGGCCAAGGCGCCGACCCTAAGCCGGACGGCGGTCGTTTTCGAGTACGGCGGGTACCTCTGGAGCGTTCCCCGCGAGGGCGGGCCGGCCCGGCAGCTCACGACAGGCGGCCATGAGGGCTTCCCGTTCTTCTCGCCGGACGGCCGGTGGATCGCGTTCTCGGGGACGTACGACGGCAACGCCGAGGTCTACGTGATGCCCGCCGCCGGCGGCGTGCCCAGGCGGCTGACCTGGCATCCCGACATGGACATCGTCGATGGCTGGACGCCCGACGGCAAGAGCGTCCTCTTCAAGTCGCCGCGCGAGGCCTACGCCGATCTCGATCGGCTCTACACCGTGCCCATCGAGGGCGGCCCGGCCGCGGCGCTGCCGATGTGGCGCGGCGAGGACGCCTGCTTTTCGCCGGACGGGACGCGCATCGCTTACGTGCCCAACACGGTCTGGCAGACCTCCTGGAAGCGCTACCACGGCGGGCAGACGACGCCCATCTACATCGTCCGGCTGAGCGATCTCGCGCTCGAGAAGCTGCCGCGGGAGAACTCCAACGATTCGCGGCCGGCGTGGTACGGAGACAAGGTCTATTTCCTGTCCGACCGGAACGGGCCGAAGACGCTCTTCGCCTACGACACGAAGACGAAGGCCGTCACCCAGGTCCTCGAGAACGCGGGCCTCGACCTGAAGTCGGTCTCGGCCGGGCCCGACGCCCTGGTCTACGAGCAGTTCGGCGGCATCTTCGTGTTCGACCCGGCTTCGGGGAGTTCGCGGCGCGTTCGGATCGAAATCGCCGGCGACCTGCCCGCGACCCGGGCGCATTACGATAAAGTGACGGGCCGGATCCAGAACGCGGACATCTCGCCGTCGGGCGCCAGGGCCGTATTCGAAGCGCGCGGCGAGATCCTATCCGTCCCCGCCGAAAAAGGGGACTTCCGCAACCTGACCAGGACGACGGCCGTGGCCGAGCGCGATCCGGCCTGGTCGCCGGATGGGAAGTCCATCGCCTTCTTTTCCGACGAGTCCGGGGAATACGCGCTCCATATCGTCGATCAATCCGGGCTCGGCCCGGCGAGGCGGATCGGCCTGGGCGAGCCGCCGTCATATTTCTACAAGCCGATCTGGTCGCCCGACGGCAGGAAGATCGCCTGCACGGACAAGCGGCTCAACCTCTGGTACGTTGACGTCGACAAGGGGACGCCGGTCAAGGTCGCCACCGACCGGTTCGACGATCCGTCGTCGGCCATGAACCCGGCCTGGTCGCCCGACAGCCAGTGGCTGACCTACACCAAGGAGCTCGAGAACCATTTCCACGCCGTGTTCGTCTATGCCCTGGCGAGCGGGAAGGAATGGCGGATCACGGACGGCATCAGCGATGTCCGCTATCCCGCCTTCGACAAGGGCGGCAAGTACCTGGTCTTTGCCGTCAGCACGGACGTCGGGCTGTCGGTTGGCTGGCTCGATCTTTCGAGCTATCAACACCCTATGCTGCGGAGCGTATACGCCGCGGTCCTGAAGAAGGGCGATCCGTCGCCCGTGCCGCCGGAGAGCGATGAGGAAAAGGTCGAGCCGGCGAAGAAAGAGGACGAGGGCCCGGCCAAGGGCGCCGGCGCGGACAAGGGACAGGCGGCCAAGGGCAAGGAGGCGCCGGCCGAGGGGCCGGCCAAGGTCGCCATCGACTTCGACGGCCTCGGGCAGAGGATCGTCGCCCTGCCCATCCCGGCCGCGAACTACGTCGGCCTGAGCGCCGGAAAGGCCGGAACGCTGTTCCTGGCGGAGATCCCGGACGTGCCGCGCTTCGATGCGCCGGGGACCGCGTCCATCTCGAAGTTCGACCTGACGACGAGGAAGACGGAGCCGTTCGTCGCGGGCGTCGGAACGTTCGTCGTTTCCGCAAACGGCGAAAAGGCGCTATATTCCCAGGGCCCGGTCTGGGCCATCACGGGGACGGGGGGTCCGGCGAAGCCGGGCGAAGGCGCCCTCAAGCTGGACCAGGCGGAGGTCTACGTCGATCCGCGGGCCGAATGGGCCCAGATGTATCATGAGGTCTGGCGGATCGAGCGGGACTTTCTCTACGACCCGAACCTCCACGGGCTGGACCTGAAGGCCGCGGAAGCCGGGTACGCGCCGTATCTCCAGGCGGTCGGCGGCCGGGAGGACCTGAACTACCTGTTCGACGAGATGCTCGGCGAGATCACGGTCGGGCACATGTTCATCGGCGGCGGCGATTCTCCGCAGCCCAGGCGTGTCGCCGGCGGGCTCCTCGGGGCGGATTACCGCGTCGAGAACGGGCGCTTCCGCTTCGCCCGGGTGTACAACGGCGAGAACTGGAACCCCGACCTGCGGGCGCCGCTCACCCAGCCGGGCGTGGACGTCAAGGCGGGGGAGTACCTCATCGAGGCGAACGGCCGGGACGTCCGCCCGCAGATCGAGGTCTACGGCTACTTCGAGAACACGGCCGGCAAGCAGATCACGATCAAGGTCGGGCCGTCCCCGGACGGCAAGGACGCGCGTTCGCTGACCGTCGTGCCGGTCGCGAGCGAGTTCGCCCTGCGCAACCGCGCCTGGGAAGAAGACAACCGCCGCAAGGTCGACGAGCTGAGCGGCGGGAAGCTGGCCTACGTTCACGTGCCCGATACGGCCGCCGGGGGCTATGTGAACTTCAACAGGTTCTATTTCGCCCAGGTCGACAAGCAGGGAGCGATCATCGACGAGCGGTACAACCACGGCGGCCAGATCGCGGATTACATCGTCGACATGCTGAAGCGGCCGCTGCGCAACGCGGCCGTCACCCGCGAGGGGGAGAAGCTCACGTCGCCGGCGGCCCAGATCTACGGGCCCAAGACGATGATCATCAACGAGATGTCCGGCTCTGGCGGCGACGCGCTGCCGTGGATGTTCCGCCAGGACAGGATCGGGCCGCTCGTGGGGATGCGGACCTGGGGCGGCCTGGTCGGCATCTGGAACTATCCGCCGCTCATGGACGGCGGGTCGGTCACGGCCCCGCGCGGCGCCATCTACGGGCTGAACGGCGATTGGGAAGTCGAGAACCGCGGCATCGCGCCCGATATCGAGGTCGAGAACGACCCGGCCTCGGTCGCGGCCGGACGCGACCCGCAGCTCGAGAAGGCGGTGGCGGTCACGCTCGAAGCCCTGGCAAAGAACCCCGTGGTCATCCCGGGGCCGCCGCCCTACCCGAATTACCACAAGAAGAAATAGCGGTTTGACATCCCCGGCCGGCCGGGGGTAGGATTATGGACATAAAGAAAAGGGGCCTCTTTTCCTGTCCGAAGACCGCGATCTTCTCAAGGAGGAGGAAATGAACTGGAAACGCTTTTGGCTGGCAAGCGCGGCGGCCTTCGCCGCCGTCGAGGCGATCGGTCTCCTGGTCGACACCGTCTTCATGAAGCAGGATTATGAGTCGCTGAGGAGCCTGTGGCGGCCGAACATGATGTCCAGGCTCTGGGTGACGTACGTCGTCGGAGCGATGGCGGCGCTGCTGTTCACCTATATCTTCGTCAAAGGCCGGGAAGGCAAGGGGATCCTCGAAGGCGTGCGCTACGGGATCATCATCTGGCTGTTCGTCAGCGTGCCGATGGGCGTGTCCACCTGGGTGACCTTCCCGATCGGATATCGGATCATCCTGAAGGGATTGATCTTCGGACTGTTGGAGATGCTGGCCGCGGGGGTCCTGGTGGCCGTCATCTACAAGCCTAAAGCGCCCGTCAAGGCCTAGGGAACAGATCGTCCCGTCCGGTCCATCCTACCCGGCCTCGCCGGCTGGGGGCGGGCCTACCTGATGTCCCGGAAGATCCTGACGAACGAGACGACGGCGAAGACGAGCGACGCCGCATAGCCTAGAAGGCCAAGCAGGGAGAAGCCCCGGACCAGGGGGGGCAGGTTGCTCCGGACGACGAGGGCCGAGGCGACGAGGACGCCGGCTACGAGGACGCCCGCGGCCAGGCGGCTGCTGGCCTTCTTGATCCCGAGGTTGATCTCTTCCAGGCCCCGGTGGTCGACCTTCAGCTCGGCCTTCCCATTGACGATACGATAAAGGAACCGCATCAGATCGCCGGGGAACGATTTCATCATCCAGAAGTTCTTCCGGAAGAATTCGCCTATGTCCTTGACGACCTCGGTCGGCTTGAACTCCTTCTCCAGGGCTTGCCGGGCATAGGGCATCAGGCTCCGGGCGGGATTGAATCCCGGCTCGAGCTGCCGGCCGACGCCCTCGAGGATGATGAGGCAGCGTACGAGCAGGATGAAGTCCGAAGGCATCCGGACCCGATGCTTCTGGATCAGGCCGATAAACGTGGTGAGGCCGGCCGCCAGGTCGATATGATCAAGATCGGCGCCGTAATATCGGTCGAAGAGATCGTCCAGATCCTCCTTGAACGCCCTCAGATCGGCGTCCTCGGGGACCATGTCCCCGTCCCGGAGGACGGAGACGAGATCCGGGACGTCGCGGTAGGCGACCGCGATCAGGACCCGGTCGAGCAGGCCGCGCGCTTCCGGGTCGAGAACGCCGACCATTCCCACGTCGATGAAGCAGACGACATCGTCCTTCATGATGATCAGGTTGCCCTTGTGGGGATCCGCGTGGAAGAAGCCGTCCTCGAAGATCTGCTTGAAGACGGCCCGGACGCCCCGCTCCGCGACCCGGCGCCGGTCGTGCGCGGTGTCGCTGCGCAGCAGCGAGTCGATCCCGGCCCCGTGGATGTACTCGAGGGTCAAGACGTCCCGGCCCGAGTGCTCCCGGTAGACCCTCGGGAAATAGACCCCGGGATCGCCGGCGAAGTTCTTCCGGAATCGCTCGTAGTTGTCGGCCTCCAGCCGGAAATCTATCTCCTTCTCGATCGACCGCTCGAACTCGGCGACCAGGCCGGGCAGATCGTATCTTCGGAGCTCGGGGAAATGCTTGTCCAGGAGGCGGGCCAGCAGGCGCATCAGATCCAGGTCCCCCCGGATGGCCTTTTCCAGGCCCGGCCGCTGGACCTTGACGGCCACCCTTTCTCCCGAGGCCAGACGGGCGTGATGGACCTGGGACAGTGACGCGGCGGCAAAGGGAACCGGGTCGAACTCCGGAAAAGCCGCCTTCACCGGCTTCTTGAGCGTCCGGGCGATGATCTTTTCCGCCTGGGCGGAGGGGAAGGTCTCGGCCCTTTCCTGGAGCTTCTCCAGCTCCTGGATGATGTCCCGGGGAAGGATGTCCGGATGGCAGCTCAGGGCCTGCCCGAGCTTGACATAGGTCGGGCCGAGCTCCTCGAGGATGGCCCTGACCTTCTGTCCCAGGGAAAGAGGGCTCCGACCCCTTTTGGCGAAAAGCCTTTTCGGCAGTCTCAGCTTTTCGGCGACCTCCCGCAGGCCGTACTTGGACAGAACGAGGCCTATATCCTTCAGGCGGACGAAGGTTTCCTCCCCGGCGAACGAAAATCCCCCCATGGCCCGAGTATAGTGGTTTGGGCGGATGGTTTCAACCGCCTTGACATCGTCGCCACGGGCCCTTATAAAGAGAATGAAACCAAGGTCCGGGGGGACCGGCCGGGAGAACGAATATGGGAATTCCTCGCGTTGTGGCCCTCGTCGTCTGCATCGTCGCGGCGGCCGCCTGCGCCGGCCGTCCGGCTCCGTCCGCGCCGGGCGGCGCAGCGGGCCAACCGGTCTTCGAGCGGGCCCTTGACCAGGGCGTGCTGTTCCTGGCCCGGGGCGAATATGGCAAGGCCGCGGCCGCGTTCCGGACGGCCGTGGAGGCCAGGCCCGATTCGGCCAAGGCCCGCAATTACCTGGGGCTCTGCTATTTCCATGACAAGGACTATGCCCTGGCCAGGGAGCAATTCGAAAAAGCGATAGCCGCGGACGCGTCGTTCGCCACGGCCTACAACAACCTGGCCGGGGTCTGCTCCATCAAGAACGAGTTCGCCCGGGCCGCAGAGCTTTACAAAAAGGCTCTGGCGATCTCGCCGGACATGGTGTCCGCCAACTACAACCTGGGCGTCCTGCTCTGCAACATCGGCCGCGCCAAAGAGGGGTTCGGGTATATCTCCCGCGGCATCGCCCTCGACCCGGATTACCTGGAGAAGAACGCGGAGATGACCGCGGCCTTCTCTTCCCGGTCCGGCGACATGAAGGAAGCCTACTTCGCCTATGCCAGGGCCTACGCGGCCGCCGGCGACATCGGCAAAACCGTGGAATACCTGAACAAGGCCCGGGACGCCGGCTTCACCGACTGGTCGAGGATCCTCCGCGACCAGGAGTTCGTGAAGGTCCTCGGCGACCCGAGGATCAAGAGCTTCGTCAGGGGCCCGGGCCTCTGAGCGCGGGTCAAAGCCCGAATCTCTTTTTGAGCTCGGCGTCGATCTCCGCGGCCGCCTTCCGGCCGAGGCCCTTGGCTTCGGCCGGGCTCTTGGCCCCCTCGCCGCCGCCGGCGGGAGCGGCCGGACGCGCTTTCGTGACCGCGAGGAAGCCGGAAGGCCTGACGGCCGCGCCATGGGCCCGGCAGTTGTTGCCGACGTAGTTGTCGTCCGAGACCACGGTGACGTCGGCCTTCCGGCCCTTGAATTCCCGGACCAGGCGGACGATCTCGGCGTCGCCGCCGTGGGCGGTGAGCGAATAAACGCAGCGGATCCCGGCGATCCGCTCGCCGCGGCCGCCCGAATGCTCGAACGCGCCGTCGAAGACGATCACGCACTCGACCCCTGGGTGCTTCCGGCTCCAGCCGGAAACGCGAAGGGCCAGCTGATTGCGGGCGTTCTGGAGCCCGCCGTCCAGGCCGGCTTCGAGATCGGGCAGGCGATGGATGATGTTGTACCCGTCGACGAGAAGGAGGCGGCCGGCGGGCATCAGGCGGCTCCCCCGGTCCGGCCCCGGGCCAGCGCGTCGAGGAACCGCAGTCTCGATGCCGCGTCGGCGGGGATGTCCGCGTGAAGCTCGGCCGAGCCGTCATGCACGGTCACGGCGCCGGTCGCGAGGCCGGCCAGCGGCTCGAGCGAGTGCGAGACCACGACCATGGTCGCCCCGGCGGCCGTCCGCTCTCCGATCCAGCGCAGGACGTCGTCGGCGATCTGCCGGTCGAGCGAGTCGAGCGGCTCGTCCAGGAGGACATGATCGGGCCGTCCGACAAAGGCCGCGGCGAAGAGCGCCCGTTTCCGCTGCCCGGAGGACAGCTCCCGGACCGAACGTCCCGATTCGGCGGCCAGCCCGAAGCGGTCGAGGGCCTGGGCGCCCGCCCGCCGCGGCTCGCCCCGGAGGCGGCAGACCAGGCGGAGAACGTCGTCCAAAGTGGCATAGGGCGTGATGTCGGGGAATTCGGGCAGATAGGCCAGCCGCCGCCGCGCCTCCACCTCCCGCTCCCAGAGATCGAACCTGTCCACCAGGATGCGGCCCCGGTCCGGGCGCTCCACGCCGGCCGCCAGCTTGAGCAGCGTGCTCTTGCCGCAGCCGTTCGGACCGACGAGAAGGGTCAGGCCCGGGCCCAGCGCGAGCGAGGATTCGCGGACGACGGGACGTCCCGGCTCGTAGCCGAAGGTGACGCCTTCGAAGACCATCATGATGCGCTCCAGGAAAGGGGATCGCCGGCGCCCGAGTGATGGCGCTCGACCCAGAGGGTCGGCTTGAAGCGCCGTTCTGCGTTACGGGCCAGGACGAAAGCGACGGGCGACGCGGCGGCCAGCGCGAACGACGCCGGCGGCAGGAGGGCGATGACCAGCGCCAGGATGGCGCCCTCGACCGCGACCTGTCCGAACGCTCCGAAGGGACGGTCGGCCGCCTGGCGCATGGCCGCGGCGCCGCGGATCGCGAGCCAGGCCAGCGGGCCGGCCAGGTAGACCGCTTCCCGGGCCGGGCGCCCGAGCAGGGCCAGGCCTCCGGCCAAGGGCAGGGCCAGCATCGCGAGGAGGAGGGCGTCGTCCCGGACCCGGGCGGCCGCCGACCGGGGCAGCGAATGCAGCCAGGGCCAGGCGGGCCGGCGCGAGGCCAGAACGTCCGCGACGACGGCGATGAACACGACCAGGGCCAGCGCCAGGCCGATGAGCGAAACGGCGAAGGCGGGACGCGCCGCGAGGTCGTTGTTCCTCAGGAAGAGCCAGGCGGCGCCGAGGGCGGCCGCGGCGGGGATGTAGGCGATCAGGATCGGCCCGCGGACGGCCCGCAGGGCCAGGGCAGGAAAGAACCCCCGGGCCGGCAGGCTTCGCCGGGGCCCGCGCCGGTTGCCCGGCGCGACGTCCAGACCGGGCCGGGCCATCGAGATCGCCAGGACGGCCGCGGCCAGCCCCACGATGACCGTATCGCCGGCGAACGAGAAAAAGCAGGCGGCCAGGGGGACGAGCCGCATCCAGGGATAGCGTCGCGCCGGAAGCCAGGCCAGGCCGGCCGCCGCCGCGCCGATGAGCAGGCCGGCGATCCGGATCGCGACGCGCCGCGGATCGGGCGCCGCGACCACCCCGGCCAACCCGCCCAGGACGACGAGCATCGGCGTTTCGGCGACGATGACCGAGAGAACGGTGGACAAGCGCCGCATCCCGGCCCGGGCCGGAAGGGAGCGGGCCCAGCCGCCGCTGCCCGCCGCTATCCGCGGCACGACGATCCGGGCCAGCCCCAAAAGAAGGACCGATCCGGCCAGGCCGGACTCCACCGGGCTGCCGTCGACGAAGAGGATCCTGGCCAGTTCCAGGCTGAACTCGGGCCGGAGGATGTAATAGAGAAAGAGACAAACGGCCAGCACCGGGGCCAGGACGCGCAGGGCCAGCCGGGCCCCGACCCGGAGATGGAAGAGGAACAAGGCCGGCTCGGGCTTCATCTGCGGCTTATTATACCGTATAAAGCCGGAACCGGGCAGCCGGGATGTGCCGCCGGCGCCGGTCGCCCCTTTATTCGGCCAGCATGGCCGCCAGCCTGTCGAAGGACTCGTTCCAGCCCCGCCGGGCGCCCTCCATGTCCCGGCCGGGCGGCAGGCCGGCGTGCTTGAGGGTCAACCTGGTCTTCCCGGCGTCTTCCTCGAAGATCACGGTCATGAGCATCTCGAGAGGGAAATCGTCGCTCAGGCCGTAATGGGACGCGGGGACGACATTGCCCTTATCGTCGGCGAAGCTGTCGGTGGCCACCAGCCGCTGGAGGGGGACGATCTCTCGGAAAAATCCCGTGCTCCAGGTCTCCTTGCCCTCCGGGGAGCGCAGGCAGTAGAGGTACGAGCCGCCGACGCGCAGGGAGACGCGGGCGACGGGCGCGGCGTATCCTTTGGGCCCCCACCAGCGGGCGATGAGGTCGGGGGTCGTCCAGGCCATCCAGACCTTCTGGAGGGCCGCGTCCAATTCCCGCTCGATCGTCAGGATCGAGCCGGGGGAAGGCGTCGCCAGGGCCTCGCGCTTCTTATCGTTCATGGGATCCTCCGTCCGAATAAAATCCTTCTCGGCCATCGGACATGCGGGAAACTTGCCAAGTGCCGCGGTTCGGACGGGAAAAAGACCTTCGCCTGAAAAGACCGACCAGGGACCGCGGAAGAGAGGGGCCTGGCGGCTGCGCCAATCCCGCGGCGTGGGACGCTTTTCCTGCCGGGACGGAACGGCGGCCGGCTCAGGGCCGCTTGGCCGGGACGTGCCGGTCCTCGACGCGTCGCGTGTAGCCGGCCCGGTCGAAGTGCTCGAGGATGGCTTGGGCGTACTTGCGGGACAGGTCCAGACGGTCGCGGAGCTCGGCGATGGTGACGCTGCCGCGGCGTTCGATCAGGCCGGCGACCGCGGCCCGGGCCGCCTCGAGCGCCTCCCGGTGATAGACCACCTTGGGCGCCAGGCGGACGAGATCCCCGGAGCGAAGGAGGGAGTTCAGGACACGGTTGAAGGCCGACGGGTTCAGGCCGAGCCGGGTCCGTACCTCCTCCTCGGGCGGGGCGGAGAAGCGGGCCGCTCTGTAGGCGCCTTCGATCCGGGCCCGGAGCGCGGCCTCGACCGGGTCGGTCCGGGCCTCGCGGCCGGCCAGGCCGATCTCCGCGCCCTGGCGGACGAGAACGCCGCCGGCGACGAGGGAGTCGAGGACGAGCTTGAGCGTGGCCGCGTCGCCCGTCTGGAGGAAAGCCGCCCTCAGGTCCGAATAGGGCATGGCCGGGCGGGAGGGGTTCTTCTCGAAATAGCCGCGGACCGCGGCCGCGAGCCCGTCGGCGAGGCGGTCGAAGGACGACTTGTGGAGGAAGCGGACGGGAGCTTCGCCGGGCAGGGCGACCAGCCGGCCTTCGGCGGCGAGGGCGGCGACGGCCTCGGCGACCTCGGGCTCGGCCCGGCCGAGCTTGAGGGCGATATCGGCGGCGGCGCATGGCCGGGCGCCCGCCTGGACGAACATCTGGTCCACGGCCTCGCGGGACGTTCCGCCCAGCTTCTCGAGGCCCTCGAGGACGCTGCCGCTGAAGCGCTTGTGCTTCTCCGGCGCGGCGTCCAGGACCTGGCCGCCGCCGATCGTCACGACGGGGGAGAAGGACCGGATGACGAAGCGGTCGCCGGGCAGGGCGACGGTCGGGCGCTCGAGGACGAGCTGGACGGGGGCCGACGCGCCCGGGGCGATCGTCCGGCCGCCGATGACGGCCAGGCGGGCCATGACCTCGTCCGTGCCGACATGGAGGCGGACCCGGTCGCGGTGCTTGATCTCGCGCGGCGCATCCGGCAGGACGTCGAGGCGGGCGTCGAGGCGCGAGGTCGGCGCCAGCGAGCCGACGGCGGCGGCCAGCTGGCCGCGGCGCAGGTCCTCCTTGGCGAGATCCTGGAGGTTGAGCGCGGTGCGGCGGCCGAGGCCCGAGCAGTCGGCCTTCGAGCCGTGGACCTGGACGCCGCGGACGCGCGTCTCGAGCCCCTCGGGATAGACGGCGATGCGGTCGCCGGCACCGACCGTCCCGCCGAGGATGGTCCCGGCCACGACCGTGCCGAAGCCGTGGACCGTGAAGACGCGGTCGATGGGCATGCGGAAGATGCCGTTGTCGGGGCGCGGCGGGACGCGGCCGCCGATGGCCTGGAGGGCGGCCTTCAGCCCGGCGACGCCCGCGCCGGTCAGCGCCGAGACCGGCAGGATGGGGGCCTCGGCCAGGAACGAGCCGGCGACGAAGGCGCGGACCGCGGCGGTCACCTCGGCCAGCCGGGCCTCGTCGACGAGATCGCACTTGGTCAGGGCGACGAGGCCGAGCCTGACGTCGAGGAGCCGGAGGATGTCGAAGTGCTCGCGGGTCTGGACGGCGATGCCCTCGTCGGCGGCCACCACGAGGAGGGCGGCGTCGATGTGGCTGGCGCCGGCGGCCATGGTCTTGACGAACTTCTCGTGGCCGGGGACGTCGATGAAGACGATCTGCTTCGGGTAGGCCGGGTCGTCGAGGAAGACGAAGCCGAGCTCGATGGTCATGCCCCGGGCCTTCTCCTCGGGCAGGGTGTCGGGGTCGATCCCGGTCAGGGCCTTGACCAGGGCGCTCTTGCCATGGTCGATGTGGCCGGCGGTGCCGATGATGACGTGGTCGAGGCCGGGCATGATCAGGCCGAAAGGACGATGCGGGCCGGGCCCTTGCGGACGACGCGGCCGATGACCGCGGCGGCGGGGGCGCCGCCGGCGCGGAGGGCGGCGACGAGGGCCGCGGCCCGGGACTTGCGGACGGCGATGAGCAGGCCGCCGGAGGTCTGGGGATCGTAGAGCAGCGTCTCGAGGTCTTCGCCGGGCCGGTTGGCGCCCCCGGCCCGCCGGACGAAGCGGCCGGCGTACTCGCGGTTGCGCTCGACCGCGCCGGAGACGACGCCGTCGCGGATGAGGTCGAGGACGCCGGGGAAGACGGGGATGGCCGAGGCGTCGACGGCGATCTCGACGCCGCTCTGGGCGGCCATCTCGGCCAGGTGGCCGGCCAGGCCGAAGCCGGTGATGTCGGTGGCCGTGGTGACGCCGAACCCGGGCATCAGCTCGGCGGCGGCCCGGTTGAGGGCGCGCATGGACAGCTCGGCGGCGGCCAGGCCGTCGGCCGGGGCCCGGCCGATCTGGCGGGCGAAGCTCAGCGTGCCCGTGCCGATGGGCTTGGTCAGGACGAGGATGTCGCCGGGACGGGCCTTGGCGTTGACGGTCATGCGCCGGGGATCGACGACGCCGGTCACGGCGAAGCCGAGCTTGATCTCGCGGTCCTTGAGGCTGTGGCCGCCGAGGAGGACCACGCCGGCCTCGCGCAGCTTGGCCACGCCGCCCTGGAGCATGCGGTTCATGATCCGGGGCGAGAGCGTCTCGACGGGGAAGGCCATGATCGAGAGCGCGGTCAGGGGCCGGCCGCCCATGGCGTAGATGTCGCTGACCGAGTTGGCCGCGGCGATCTCGCCGAAGGCGTAGGGATCGTCGACGACGGGCGTGAAGACGTCGACGGACTGGACGAGGGCGGTGCGGGGCGTGAGCCGGTAGACGCCGGCGTCGTCGCAGGTCTCGGAGGAGACGAGGACGCGCGGGTCGCAGAGGCGCGGCAGGCCGGACAGGGCCCGCTTGAGGTCCTCCTGGCCGATCTTCGAGGCGCAGCCGGCGTTCTCGACCAGGGTGGTCAGGGCGACGTCGCCGGGGGCGTCCTCCAGGCGCTCGCCGGCGCAGAGGCAGACGTTGCGCCGCTTGAAGAGATCGCAGGGGCAGGGGTCTTTGGGATTGCAGATGCAGTGGCCGAGCCGGATGGACCGGGCCATGATCCGCTTCCGCCGGGCGAAGAAGCGCGACTGCCGCCGCGGCGGCTCGCCGGCGGGGGACCGGCCCCCGGCCGCTTCGCCGCGCTTGCTCATTTCAGGGCCTCCCGGATGGCCCGTTCGACGATCTCCTCCTCGCCCGGCTGGATCGTCCGGAGATCGAACAGGACGGCATCCTTGTGGATGCGGGCGAAGACGGCCGGCGCGCCGAAGCGGAGGCGGCGGGCCAGCTCCTCGGGGGCGACGGCATTCGAGCGCACGGCCAGGACTTTAGACGGCAGCGTTTCGGCCGGGACCGCGCCGCTGCCGACCTCCGAGGCGCCGTCCTCGACGGCCAGCCCGGCCGAAGCGGGGAGGGCCCGGCGGAGCGAGTCGGCCAGCTTCGCGGCCCTGCGGCCCAGCTCGTCGGGCGTCAGGGCGAGCATCCGGTAGATGGGATGGGCCTCTTCGAGCTTGTCGGGGGCGAGGAAGAGCTTGAGCGTGGCCTCGAGCGCGGCCAGAGTGAGCTTGCCGCAGCGGAAGGCCCGGGCCAGGGGGTTCTTGCGGATCCGGGCGATACAGGCGCTCTTGCCGGCGATGAGCCCGCTCTGGGGGCCGCCGATGAGCTTGTCACCGCTGAAGCAGACGACGTCGGCGCCGGCCGCGATGCTGGCCTGGACGAGGGGTTCGGCGGCCAGGCCGTAGCGGGCCAGGTCGACGAAAGCGCCGCTGCCGAGATCGTCGACGACCGGGACGCCGCGGGCCCGCCCGAGCGCGGCGAGGTCCTCGATCGGCGGCTCCCCGGCGAAGCCGACGATGCGGTAATTGCTGTGGTGGACGCGCAGGATGGCGCCGGTGGACTCGCCGATGGCCGCCTCGTAATCGGCCAGGTGGGTCTTGTTTGTGGCGCCGACCTCGCGGAGGACGGCCCCGCTCATGGCCATGACCTCGGGCATGCGGAAGGAGCCGCCGATCTCGACGAGCTGGCCGCGGGAGACGATGACCTCTTTGCCGCGGGCGAGGGTGTTGAGGATGAGGACGGTCGCGGCGGCGTTGTTGTTGGCGACGGTCGCGGCCTCGGCCCCGGCCAGCTCGCGCAGGAGCCCCTCGACGTGCCGGTCGCGGGGCACGCGCTTGCCCGAGTCGAGGTCGAGGGCCAGGGTCGAGTAGCCGGAGGCGACCGCGGCCAGGGCCCGGCCCGCGGCCGCGGGCAGGACGGCCCGGCCGAGACCGGAATGCATGATGACGCCCGTGGCGTTGACCGCCGGGGCGAGCGAGGGGGAGAACATGCGCTCGAGCCGGGCCAGGAGGCGTTCGGCCAGGGCCGCGGCGGAGACGTCGGGGTCGGCTGCGGCCGCGATCGCGCGCCGGACGGAGCCGAGCTCGTCGCGGGCCGCGGCCACGACGGCCTCGCGGCCGAAGCGGTCGAGGAGCGGGACGGCGGCGGGGTCGGCGATCAGGGCGTCGAGGGAGGGGATGCGGCGGAAGGCCGTGTTCCTGTTCGCGTCCGTCATCGCGTGCCGTCCCGGAGCCGCCTATTTCGTGAGGGAGCTGAAGCGGAGCTTGTCGAAGATCTCGGGATGAAGGTCGGTGCCAGCGCCGGACGTCACGACCGGCACCGCGATCTCGAACGGCACTTCCCTCGGGGGCAGGCAGGAGGCGTCGTTGCAGGCCTGGTAGCTCAGCGCGCCCTTGAGCGTGCGCGGCCCCGCGGCCAGCCCGCTTTTGGCCTTGAGGAGCGCGCCCAGCACGACCTGACCCTCGTAAACGACGAGCTCGGCCTCCGAATAGGAGAAGCGGGCCCGCCGGCCCTTGGGATAGGCGATCTCGACGACCTCGAAGTCCGGGTTGTCGGCGATGGCCAGGGCGGTCGGGATCATGAATTCGTCGAGCGGGGAGTTGTCGTTGATGTGGTAGCCCGCCTGGACGTTGAGGATGAGCGCGGCCTTGAAGGTCTCGCCGGGGCGCACGGCGTCCCGGGACAAGCAGCCCTTGACCTGGACGATCTGCGGTTCGTCCTGGGCCAGGACCCGGCCCGGCGAAAGGGTGAACGCTGCCGCCAAGACGAGCAAACCCACCGGGCTGAATCTCACGCGCATCTTGGTTTTCCTTATTGTCCGATCTCGCCGTCAATTAGAGACGTTCGAGCCGCTTTTGTCAACACGCCGGGCCGGTCCATTCCGCTAAGGTCCCTTCCACAAAGGGCAGGAGCTTCCCCGGATCGTCATTTCCGGCGAATGCCGCCGGTGGCGCCCTGGACGCCCTCCTCGAACGGCTCGGTCAGAATAGGAACGACCCAGCCCTCGGGGCTTTCCTTGAAGGTCTCGATGTCCTCGCTCACCGCCAGCGGGTGCTTCAGCGCGTTGAACCGGCCGTCGATGTAGGCCCCGATGCTCTCCGTCTTCGGCATGGGGAAGGCGATCCAGGCGCTCCGGTCGTAATAGACGCTCCCGCCCTTGACCGGCAGCATCCGGGTCTGGTTGTTCGTGGCGAACGAATAGACGTAGCCGCGCGACACGTAGAACCAGGGCCCGTTCTGGATGTAGATGAACGGCTGCTCGAGCGAGGCCGGGCCGCCGTTGAGGTTGGGCGTGGCCATGTCCAGGTAGAGCGAGGCGAACCCGACGCCCTTGGCCTCGTCGAAGAAGCTGACCCAGGGCGTGTCCGGCCGCAGGACGGCGGCATGGTCCGGGTGCATCTTCGACGCGAGCAGGTCCAGCACCTCGGTCTTGCCGTCGCGCTTGAACGCGGCCTTGGTGAAGACGGCCTTGTTGAACACGGCCTCGGCGTTGCGCACGGCCATGACGAACGTGTCCCGGTTCATCGTCAGGATGGACTCGACCAGGACCGCCGGCGACCCCGCGTAGAAGCGGTAGCGGATGCCGATGTCGACGCCCTCCGGCTGCGGCAGCTTGCCCTTGAGGTTGAGCGAGTAGAAGACCGGCCCGCCCGTCACTTCCGCCGCCTCCGGGTCCGTCCAGTCGGAGCTGTGGTACCAGGCGTGGGGCGGCGCGTAGACGTCGGGGTTCCAGTGGATGGCGCCGTTGGTCTCGAGCTTGTGCTCGAGCTTGATCCCGGTCGATCTCTCGACGATCTCGTAGATGACCCCGCTTTTCTCCTGAAGCGCGATCTTGTAGAAGGCGTTCTCGATCGTCCGGCCCAGCCCCCGGCCCGTGGTCACGACCAGGTCGGTCTGGTAGGCCGGCTTCGGCGCCCCGGGGTTGTTATAGAAAACGATATAGGTCGCCTTCGTCCCGGCCTTGATGTCCGCCAGGAAGGCCAGGCTGAACGAGGTCGTCGGGTGATAGCGGACCACCGGCTGGCCGGTCTTGGCGTCCCTCTCCACGGCGCCCAGGACCTTCGGGTCGTTCCAGGTGACGACGTCGTAAACCTGGCTGGGGATCTCCCGATAGGTCACGTCGCCGCCCCGCCTCTCCGCCCGCACCACGCGGATCTCGTCGGGCGAGGCGAAATAATCGGCCAGGATGCCCAGCGTGGCGTGCACGGGATAGGCCGTCCGGTCGTATCCCTGTTCCTCGGAGACGACGAGCGCCAGGTAGTTCTTCCAGGCCGGGTCCCAGTAGCCTTTCCCGGCCGGCGCCGCCCCCGACGCCGCGACCACCCGGATCTCTCCCGACCTCGGCTCGACCAGGTCCACCTTCATCTCCGCGGCGGCCCTCGGCGTCCAGGCGTGCCGGGCCTTGACCTGGAAGCCGACCTTCCCGCCGGCGGCCTTGACGCCGTGCCTGTCGATCTCGCGCCCGTCCTGGTACACGAGGAAGTCCCGGACCCGCGTCCCGTCGACCGTGACCTTGTCGACGCTCCAGGCCGCGCCTGCCTCGACGCCGGCCGGGAGCTCGGCCAGCTCGAGCGCCCCCCTGACGAAGTACCAGGGCTCGCCGTCGACCGGGTAGCCGAACGACGTCGCGCCGGCCGCGATGTTGTCCGCCGCCGCCGCGGCGAGCCGGCCTGCGCCCTCCGGCCCCGTCGCCGCGCTCTGCGGGCCCTTGCCGCAGCTCGCCGCCCCGAAGGCGGATAAAATAACTAGGAGGGCGAATAGGAGCGTCCCGGTTCTTTCCGTCAACTTCATTTTCATTCCTCCCAAAAGGGTTCTTCTCCCGATCCGGGAAGATCCGTCTCTCCCGCCCGGCCCAGGCTCCGTCGCCTCCAACGGCGGCCCGCCTCCGCCGCGGGAGGGAGCCCTAAAACCGGAGAAGAACCCGATAAAGGTCCCGTCGCCCGCCTGGGCTTTATTTCCCGCGGGGGATGGCGTAGACGGGCACGTCGCTGTGGGCGATGACCTTTTCGGTGGTGCTGCCCAGGAAGAACCGCGACAGCTTCTTCACGGTCGTCGACATGACGATGAGCTCGTAGCCCTTCGTCCCGGCGTATTCGACGATGCCCTCCCAGCCGTGCACGGCCTTGACCACGTCCTCGCCGATCTCGACGGCCTTCTGCTCCCTCTTCTTGCGGGCCTGGAGCTTCTTGAGCACGGCGTTGAACATCTCGTCGGTCAGCCGGAAGTCGTGGCCGAAGAGCTCGAGCACGTAGACGAACATCAGGCTGGCGCCGAGCGCCTTGGCCAGCCGCCAGGCGTGGTCGCGCTCGATGTCCTCGGCGGCCGAGAAATCGGTCGGAACGAGGATCTTCTTGATGGCCTCGGGCCTGGCCGCGGTCCCCTTGGTCACCAGGACGGGCACGCGGGAGCCCCGCAGGATACGGTTGGCGACCCCGCCGATGAGGTTCTGCCCGCCGCCCGAGCCGCCCTTGCGGCCGATGACGATGAGGTCGGCGCCTTCCTTCTTGGCCGTCCGGAGCACGGTCTTGGCCGCCGTGCCCTCGGTGACGACGATCTTTGCAGGGCAGATGTGCTCGGCCTCGCACAGCCGCTCGATCCGGGTCCTGGCCTCGGCCTTGTTGAGCTCGATCTGTTTGAGGAGCTCGGCCTCCGCCTCCGGCCAGGTCTCATAAAGGGCGGGCGCGAAGTCGGGCACGACGTGCAGGGCCGTCAGCTTGGCCTTGAACGTCCTGGCGAAGAAATCGGCGTAGGCCAGGGCTTCCTTCGACTCGGCCGAGAAGTCCGTGGCCCAGAGGACATGCTTGATCGATCGGATCATGGGTTCCCTCCTTGACGATCTCAGTATTTCTGCCAGTCCGGCTTGTGTTCGTTGACCCAGATATAATAGTCGGCCATCTTCAGCTGGCTCGCGGCCTCCCTGTCGAGGACGAGGATAGCCCTCGGGTGCATCTGGAGGATCGAGCCGGGGACCATGGCCGTGACGGGCCCCTCGACCGCCTGGGAGATCGCCCGGGCCTTCTTCTTGCCGAAGCCCAGGAGCAGGCACAGGCGGCTGTCCATGATCGTCCCCAGCCCCATGGTTATGACGTGGTTCGGCACGGCCTCCTCGCCCCCGAAGTCGGCCGCCGCGTCGGCCCGGGTCTGTTCGGTCAGGGTCTTGATCCGGGTCCGCGACGACAGCGACGAGGACGGCTCGTTGAAGCCGATGTGGCCGTTCGTGCCGATGCCCAGGACCTGGACGTCGATGCCGCCGGCCGAGCGGATGGCCTGCTCGTACTTGCGGCAGGCCGCGGGGATATCGGAGGTCATGCCGTCGGGGATGTTGATGCGGTCCTTGGGCATGTTGATGCTGCTGAACAGGTGGGCCCACATGTAGCTGTGGTACGACAGCGGGTGGGCCGGCGGGATGCCGACGTACTCGTCGAGATTGAAGCTGGTCACGCCGCCGAAGTCGAGCCCGTCCTCACGGTGCATGCGCACGAGGTTGCGGTAGAGCTGCAGCGGGGTGTTGCCGGTGGCCAGGCCGAGCACGGCGTGGGGCTTCTCCCGGACGATGCGGGCGACGATGCGGGCCGCGATCTCGCTGGCCTGCATGCTGTCGGGCTGGATGATGATCTCCATGGGCGTTCTCCTTCGCCTAGCGCTTGACGATCCAGTACTTCCGGACCTTCTCCTCGACGCTGGCCCGGAACCGGTCGACGTGGCCGAGGACGTAGCGGCCGACGTCCATGGCCGGGTCGAGGACGAGCGGCGTCAGGTCCATGGCGAACTGGAGCGCCTCGGCCTGGTCGGTGGCGTGCGACTGGAAAAAGACGGCGTTGGCCCGGCGCCGGCCGGGGGCGGCCAGGTCGTAGCGCTTGCCGCCCTCGACCTGGGAGTCGTAGACGCCGATGAGCCCGACCGCCAGGGCCTCGCGGCGGCCGACGTCGAGCGGGACCTTGTCCTCGTCGTCCAGCCAGTCGAGGTCGCGCCAGACCTCGCAGCCGTAGACCGTCGTCGGCCGCTCGTCGGGCTCGAGCTCGCGCAGCGCGGCCAGGACCGTGTAGGCGACGGCCACGTGGGTGTCGTGCTTGTCGGCCGGGTTGTGGGTGTAGACGACCTCGGGCCGGACGGCCTTGAGGATCTTGACCAGGTCGGCCTTCAGCCGGCCCGTGCCAACGTCCTTGGCCTCGGCGCTGGCGTAATTGAGCTGGACCAGGGCGCCGTAGTTGCCGAGGATGGCCGCCTTTTCCTGCTCCCGCCGCCGGAGCGCGGCCATTTCGGCGTCGCCGCAGGCGGCGTACTCGCCGGCCCGGGGCGAGCCGGCCCCGTTCGTCGAGACGACCCCGCCGAACCAGAGCTCGTTGCTGCTGAAGCACTTCTGGATGCCGTGGAAGGCCATCATCTCGAGATCGTCCTGATGGGCGCCGATGCCCAGGTGGGTCACGCGCCGGAAAGCGTCCTCGACCGCCAGGCCGTCGGGGATGAAGACCGAGGCGTCGGGTTTATGGAATTTCATGAGCGATCTCCTTTGATATCGGGCAGGCTGGCCGCGGCCACCGCCTGGCCCACGCGCCGGCTCTTTTCGTCGAGCAGGTGCAGGCGCACCCGCCCGGCCGTCGCCGGGTATTCCGTCCGCAGGACGTCCGCGGCCTTGTCCATGATCAGCTGGCCGCCCGGCCCGGACATGACCCGGCCGAGGACGAGGAGGTTCTTGAGGCCGTAGAAGACCTCGTACCAGGGGATGGTGTGGCCGAGGTAGGCGCCGATCTGCTCGAAGATGCGGGCCGCCGGGATGTTGCCCTTGGCCACCAGGGTCTGGACCTCTTTGAGCCGCTCGGGCAGCTTCATCCCGGCCGGGAACGACAGCCCGGCCGCCGCGGCCAGCCGGCCGACGGCCTGCTGGGAGAAATAGTTGGCCCCGACGCCGCGGTCGCCCGACCATTCGTCGGCCACCGCCCCCGGGTTGAGGTCGACCGGGGCGAAGGCCAGCTCGTCGAGCCAGCCCGGGATGTGGCCCTCGCCGTCGAGGAAGCCGGCCGCCTCGCTCGAGCCCATGGCCACGCCCAGGATGCCGGTCTGGCCGAGCGACAGCCGGCCGGCCAGGGCCGTGACCTCGCCGTCGTTGATGACCTCGAAGGGCACGCCCCACTCCCGGGCGACGCGGTCGAACAGGCCCTTGACCTTGGTCTCGAAGTCCGCGGCCGGCACCGAGCGGAAGAGCGAGGCGACGCGGACCTGCCGGTGGATGAGGATGCCGGCCGACGAGCCGCCGATGGCGTCGACGCGGGGCAGGTGGGAAGCGGCCTTCTTCAGGCCGGCCTGGATCATCCCGAAGTGGTACTCCGGGTCGGCGTGCTCGCCCGGCGCCCAGGGGATCTCCTCGCTCCAGACGGCCTGGCCGTCGACAACGGCCGCCACCTTGTAGTCGCTGGCGCCGAGGTCGAAGCCGATGCGGAAGCCGTCGAGGTAGCCGCCCGGGAAATGGACGGCCTCGCGGGCCTCGGGGAAAGTGGCCGGGCTGTGCAGGGCGACCTCGAAGGGATGTTCGTAGACGCCGCCCATGGTCCGGGCGTCGAAGGCCCGCGCGCCGTTCAGGGCGTAGTCGGCCTTGAGGCGCCGGCCGATCGCGGCCGGGCCCTGGACGTGGATGCGCCAGCCGCCGCGGGACCAGAGCAGGAACTTGACGACGCGCTCGACGAGACGGTAGGTCCCGTCGGGATCCGCGTCCGTCGCCGGCGCGACCGTGTCGAAGACCGAGACCAGGCCGTCTTCGCGCTCGACGGCCAGCCGGAGAGGGGCCCCGCCCGAGGCCTTGGCCCTGTCGAGGTAGGCCAGCCAGGCGGGATAGATGGGCCGGAAGCCCGGATCGTACGTCATCTGGCCTTGAACTCCACTTTCACCGGGGCGAGCAGCCGGGCGGCCAGGCCGCCGACGCGGCGGGCCCAGGCCTTGGCGTCGGCCGGCTCGGGCGCCGTGACGCCCCGCTCCCAGCCGCCGGCCACCCAGAAGGTGAGCGACGCGCCGGGACGGGCGGCGAGCTTGAGGGCGTGGTCGGCGCCGGAATCGTTGCTGCCGCGCAGGTCGGAGGGGGCGAAGACCGCCGCCAGGCCGACCTGGCCGGCCTGTCCGGCGCCGCGGCCCCAGGAAGAGAGGGTCCCCGCGGCCTTGTCGAGCGCGAAGGTCTCGCCCTCGAGCTTGCCCAGGCCGGGGCCGAGGACGATCGCCGCGCCCGGCTTCGCCGTCACGACGACGTCCTGCCGGGAATAGGGGTTTTCGGCGAAGGCCGAGTAATAGACCGTGACGGCGGCGTCGCCGGCGGCGGTCTTGACGGCCGGGTACTCCACCTTGACCAGGCCGCGGACCGGGCCGGGGGAGATCACCGTGACCTTGGCCTGGGGCGCGCCGGGTCCGTAGAGAGGGATGCGGGCGGCGCCGTCCCAGACCGATAGGCCGCCCAGGCCGGCCGACCCGCCGGCGCCGAGAAGGTCCTGGCCCCAATCATGACCCTTCGTCTCGGCGGCGGGGAACTTCGGCAGGATGAGCCCGGCCTGGAGCTTGCCGTACAGGCCGATCCGTCCGCGGCTGAACTTGAAGGCGGCCAGGTCGGATTCCCAGCCGGCTTCCGCGCCGCCCGGCTCCCAGGCGCCGCGGGCGAAGGCCTTCTGCGTGGTGATGACCTGGGGCCAGCTCCGGGCCGGAGTGTAGTAACAGAGGAGCCGGGTAGTCGAGTTAGGCGGCAGGGTGCGGACGAAGGCGATCTGGTCGTGGTAGCGGTCCTTGTCGAGGTCGTCGGCCTGTGAGATAACCAGGCCGTATTCGTCCTTCCTCGAGACGTCGAAGAGGGCGTACATATAGGTATTGAAGTCGGCCGCGACCGCGGCCCGGATCCCGGCCACGTCGAGGACGATGGCCTGGTTCTCGAGGTGAAACGGCGTCGGGTTGACGATCTCGACGACGAAGTGCCTGGTGAAGCCCAGGGCCTCGGGGCCGGCCGCTCCGGCCTGGGCGGCGGCCCGGACCGGGACGAGGGCGGCCATCACTGCGGTGGCGATGACGGCGGCGCGGACGTGACGCATCGGCGGATCTCCTTTCCTTGTCCCTCAGGTGATGAGGTGCGACTTGAAGCCCTTGCCCAGGACGTCGTAGGTGTCGTTGATGATGACAAAGGCCTCGGGATCGATCCTCCGGATGGACGTCCGCAGGTCGGCGAGCTGCTTGCGGTGGATGACGGTCAGGATGATCTCGCCTTCGCGGTTGAGGTAGAGCGACCGCGAGCGCAGGGCCGTGCCGCTGCGGTCGAGGCCGTGGAGGATGTAGTCGGCGATCTCGTCGGTCCGCGACGAGGTGATGATGACCAGCTTCGAGTAGTTCCAGCCCTCGAGGACCATGTCGATGGCCTTGGTCGAGAGGAACAGCACGATGTAGCCGTAGAGCGGCGCCTCCAGGCTGTGCATGACGAAGCCCGAGGCCGAGATGACGACGAAGTCCGTGATCATGATGCCGAAGCCGAGCGACACCCCGGTGTACTTGCTGATGATCATGCCGATGATGTCGGAGCCGCCCGTCGAGGACCGGCCGCGGAAGACGATGCCCAGGCCGATGCCGAGCATGACGCCGCCGTAGATCGAGGCCAGGACGGGGTTGTCGGTGGCCGGCGGGAGCTTCAGGACCTTGTTGAAGAGGTCGATGAAGACGGACGAGACGACCATCCCGGCCAGGCTGTTGAGGACGTACTTCTTGCCCATCGTCTTCAGCCCCAGCAGGAAGACGGGGACGTTGAGGACGATGATCAGGGCGCCGACCGGCAGGGCCGAGAAGTAGTTGACGATCATGGCCAGGCCCGAGACGCCGCCGGGCACGAAGTGGTGGGGGATGAGGAACAGGGCGTAGGCCAGGCCGCTGATGGCGCAACCGAGGAGGATGAGGAGGGCGTTTTTAAGTTTGTCCATGGTTCGACCGGGATATTTTACTCCGTTGCCGGGCCAAAATAAATGGGCGGGGCGTCGCCTTTCCGGAACCGTCCCGGGGCGGCTCGCGGGAAATAGAAACACTCCCGCTCTTTGATATATGATAGCGGGGACGCGCGGCCGGGAGTTTCCGGCCGAAGGAAATGACCCGCTGGCCGGCGCGGCCGCCGGCGGCCGTTCGGGCGGGTCCGGCGATAGATCGAAGCGGGGAGGCGGACATGACGAGAGACAAGGCCCTCGAAGGACTGCTGGCCGCCAAGGCCGTGGCCGTCATCCGGATGAAGGACGCGGCCCGGGTGGCCGCGACGGCCGACGCGCTCCGCCGGGGCGGCGTCACGGCCATCGAGATCACCATGACCGTGCCCGGGGCCGTCGCCATCATCCGGGAGATGGCCAAGACCAAGGCGCCGGGAACGCTGGTCGGCGCGGGCACCGTGCTCGACGCCAAGACGGCCGCCGAGGTCATCGCCGCCGGCGCCGACTTCGTCGTCTCGCCGATCTGCGACCCGGGGATGATCGCGGCCTGCCTCGAGGCCGGCGTCCTCGCCGCGCCGGGCGCCTTCAGCCCGACCGAGATCGTCACGGCCTGGCGGGCCGGGGCGGACATCGTCAAGGTCTTCCCGGCCACGTCGCTCGGGCCGCGGTTCTTCCGCGACCTGCGGGGACCGCTGCCCCAGGTCCGGCTCATGCCCACCGGCGGCGTCACGCTGGAGAACGCCCGGGAGTTCATCGCGGCCGGGGCCAGCTGCGTCGGCCTGGGCACGGCCCTGGTCGACGCCAAGACGGTCGAGCGCTGCGACTGGCCGACGCTCGAGACGCGGGCCCGCGTGCTGATGGCCTCGTTCGGATCCGGCAAAGACCGATGAGCCCCGATCGCGGGCCGGGGGCTTCGAGCGGCGACTCGCCCGGAGCCTCCTTCTGGAACCGGGACTTCCTGCTGGCCCTGACCGGCTATTTCTTCCTGTACCTGGCCGTCTCGCTCTTCTTCTTGTTCCCGGTCGTCCTCGAGAGGTTCGGCCCCAGCCAGAGCCGGATCGGCCTGATCATGGGCATCTACAGCGTCGTGGCCATCGCCGTCCGGCCGTTCTTCGGGCATTCCATCGACGTGCGCGGCGGGCGGCGCTTCGCCGTCCTCGGCGTCCTCCTGCTCATCGCGACGACGCCGCTCTTCCATCTCGTCCATGACGCGGGCTGGCTGCCGGTGCTGCTGCGGGCGCTGGCCGGGCTGGGATGGGGCGTCAGCATGACCGCCGCCATCTCCATGTGTTCCGACCTGGGGCCGGTCGACCGGCTGGCCAAGTCGATGGGCGTCATCGGCGTGGCCGGGCTGGTGGCCAACGCTCTCGGGCCGCTGCTGGCCGAGGAGCTGCTCCGGGGCGGCGGTCCGGGGCGGCTCTACAACGCCAGCCTCCTCTTCCTGGCCGCCGCCCTGGCCTGCTTCCTGGCGGCGCGCGAGCTGCCCCGGTGCGAGGACGGGCCGGCGGCCGGCGGCGCGAAGGCCCTGAAGGCGGTGCCGTGGGCGCTGGCGCTCGTCATCGGGGCGGTCCCGGTCTTCCATGGGGCCATCCGCGGGGCGATGATCTTCTTCATCGCCGTCTTCGCCAACTCGATCGGCCTCGGCCGGGTCGGGCCGTTCTTCGTGGTCTTCTCGCTGGCCGCGATCGTGACCCGGTTCCATCTCGGCGACGTGTCGGACCGGCGCGGGCGGAAGGCGGTCATCCTGCCGGCGGCGCTGATCATAGCGTTCAACCTGTTCGCCATCGCCCAGGTGCGGAGCTATCCGCTTCTGCTGGTCACCGGGTTCGTGGGCGGGCTGGGGCAGGGCCTGATCTTCCCCGCCCTGAGCACGTACATAATCGATTTTCTCGGCCGCGCGAACAAGGGGCTGGCCATCAGCCTGTACAACTCGCTGTTCGACGTCGGGATGGGCCTGGGGGCGCCGTTCTTCGGCTGGATCTCGGACCTGGCCGGATACAGGTGGATGTACCGGGTGGCCGGGCTGCTGCTCGTCGTCTCGACGGCGGTGTTCATGGCCAAGGCCCCGGCGACGGAAAAGCAGGAAGGGGCCGAACCTCTGACAAGGCGGGCTTGACCCTCTCTTTTTGAAAGGAGGCGCGCGATGTGCCAGGATGACATGTACGAGACGATAGTGGCGCGGCGGACCATCCGCAAGTTCAAGCCGGAGCCGGTGCCGCGGGACCTGCTCGAGCGGCTGATCGAGGCCGGGCGGCTGGCGCCGTCGGCGGCCAACCTCCAGCCCCTCGAGTTCGTCGTGGTCGACGCGGCCGGGCCCCGGGCCGAGATCTTCCCTTGCCTGAAGTGGGCGGCCTATATCGCGCCGGACGGCGATCCGCGCCCCGGCCAGGAGCCGGCGGCCTACGTCGTGACCCTGGTCCGCACGGACATCCGGGAGAAGATGTTCGAGTACGACGTCGGCGCGGCCATGGAGAACATGATCCTGACGGCCCTGGCCGGGGGCGTCGGCAGCTGCTGGCTGCTGTCGGTCGACCGGGACCGGCTGAGGACGATCCTGGGCGTGCCCGAGCAATATCGCATCGACTCGGTCCTGGCCCTGGGCTATCCGGCCGAGGAGCCGGCGGCCGAGGTCATGGCCGGATCATGCCGGTACTGGAAGGACGCCCAGGGGCGGCTCCACGTGCCCAAGCGGCCGGCGGCGGCCGTCGCCCATTTCAACCGGTTCTAGCGGATCCGGCGGCTCCGGCGGGGCCGGGGGGCTGGGTCCAGACCACCCCTGGCGCAGGTGGGAACCCCAACTCCGCCATAACAACCACCTGGAACGGATCTGCCGATGAGAAAAGCGGAACAATTCACGTTGGCGGAAACAGGAACGATTCACGTTGACTTGACGGGGCCTGCGCCGGGCTTGACTTGGGGGAGAGGCGGGTCTATAAAGACTTGTACCGATCGAAGGGGGTGTCATCATGAAAAGAACGCGCATCGCTCTGACTTTCGGCTTGGCGGCCCTGGCCGGCTTCGTCCTGGCGGCCCCGGCCCGGGCCGACATCTACATGAAGCAGCGGACGCATACGGACGCTTTCCAGATGATGGGGAAGAGCCAGCCGGCCAAGGACTCGACGGCGGTCATCTGGCTCACGGAGAGCATGGCCCGGATCGACCACGACGAAGGGATGTCCACGTTGCTCGCCGCCGACAAGAAGATCCTTTATATGATCGATCACAACAAGAAGCAGTACGCCGAGATGCCGCTCGACTTCGACAAGATGATGCAGGAGGCGGCCGGCGAGGACGCGGAGGCGAAAGAGGCCATGGCCAAGATGCCCGGCTTCATGAAGAACATGATGCAAGGCATGTCGGCCAAGGTGACCGACACGGGCGAGACCAGGACCATCAACGGCTGGCACTGCCGCAAGTACCTGGTCGAGATGAACATGGGCATGGCCGGGACGACCTCGTCCGAGTCCTGGGCCACGGAAGACCTCAAGATCGATTACCTGAAGTACTTCACGGCGGCCAGCGCCATGATGGCCCGCATGCCTGGCTTCGAGAACATCATCCAGGAGATGAGGAAGATCAAGGGGTTCGTCGTCTACCAGACCGCCAAGGCCAAGATGATGGGCGGAGAGGTCGGCTCGACGACCGAGCTGCTCGAGGCCTCGGAAAAGGCCGCTCCGGCCGGGACCTACGACCTGCCCGCCGGCTACAAGAAGGTCAAGGCCATCCAGGGCTAGATCAGACGTCCTGGCCGGACGATTCGGGTTGGTAGAGGACGGATTCGACCTTGAGGACCCGGGTCCCCGACGGCACTTTCCATTCGATCGTGTCGCCCGCCCGGTAGCCCAGCAGGGCCGTGCCGATCGGCGCCAGGATCGAGATCAGCCCGCCGGTGATATCGGCCTGGTGAGGATAGACGAGCGAATACTCGTGGAGCTCGCCCGAGGCCAGGTCGCGGACCTGGAACCGCGAGTTCATGGTGATGACGTCGGCCGGCACCTCGCCCGGCTCGACGACCGTGGCCCTCTCGAGCTCGGTCCGGAGCTCCGACAGGTGCTCGCGGTCGGGCCCCCGCTGTTCGGCGGGGGAGTTCAGGATGGCCATGAGGCGCTCCCGGTCCAGACTGGTGATGATGATCTCTCGTCCTGGCATTTCTCGCCCTCCGTGCGGTACGAGGGCATTATACTACACTTCAAGAGGGGGACAAACCCATAGGTTCAGCCCCCTTCGAAAATCCCTCGGCCGGGTCAGACGCCGTCGCCGGTGTATTTCGTCAGGAGCGCCTTGCGCAGCCCGCGGTAGAGGCCGACGAGCTTGTCCATGCGCGTGACGGTCAGGTCCGTCAGGTAGCGGGCCGCGGCGGCCGGATCGGACTTGAGCAGCTCGACGGCCTTGGCGTCGACGGCAGCCTGCTCGTCGAAGAAGCCGTTTTCGACGGGATCGCGAGCCGCCCGCACGTCCCGGAGGGCCGGCTGCCAGCGCAGGAGCATCAGCTTCTCGACGAAATCGTAGGCCCAGCGGGCCGAATCCTCGCTGAACTCGCGGAAATCGTAAACCTTGTAGAGAGGGGAGACGTCGGTGGCGCCGGCGTAGACCGGGGCGTACGGCCCGACCATGGGGTTGTCGACGTAGACCCAATAGATGCCGCCGACCGCGTCGGGCAGCCACGACCGCAGCTGGGCGACCATGCCGTAGCCCTGGCCGGCGATCGTCCGGTGATGGCGGACGCGCAGGACCTTCTCCATGTCGGCGGAGATGTAGGGCGAGGCCAGGGGGCTCTTTTCGAGGCGGCCGCCGCCGGCCGGGACCATCCAGGCCGGGTCAAGGGTCATGTCGTAGACGGTGTTCTCGAAGGCCGAGCGCTGGAAGGCCATGATGTCCCGGACGGAGACCTTTTTCTCCGGCTTGAACGAGTAGGGGTAGAAGGCGGCGCCCTCGAACGGCTGGGAGTAGATCGTGCGGGGCGCGGCCGGATCGGTCAGGGCGCGCCGGGGCCAGGGCTTGAGCGACGGCGCCAGCGTGCTCATGATGTACCACATCCGGCTGATGTTGCCCTCCATGACCGGCGGCGCGTAGGCCTCCTGCCAGACGAACGGCCGGCCGCTCTTCGGGTCGTACCAGCCGCGGTCGACGGCCTCCTTTATATAGTTGGGAGAGGCGAGGCAGTCGGGGCTTCTGGGGTCGATCTCGCGGATGCGGAAGTAGTTGGCGATGACGGTGACGTGATCGTCGGGCACGCGGCGGGCCGCCCAGATGGCGCCCGGCTTGCCGCTTTCGGGGGTCCACTCGGGGCCGACGCTGCAGATCTCCATGGTCCAGAGCTCGCGCGGGTCGGCGACGCAGAGGGACTCGGAACCGCCGCAGGAGGGGAGGAAGCCGTATCTCTCGACGAGCGAGCCGACGAGCTTGACCGCGTCGCGGGCCGTGGCGCAGCGCTCTAGGGCGAAGACCTGGGCCTGCTCGATGGTCATGATCTGGCGCGTCAAACCCTCGACGTAGGGGACGTCGAGCTCGGCCCGCTGCGAGCACGTGCTCTCGCCGATGGCCAGCTGCTTCTCGTTCATCTGCGAGTAGCCGGTGTGGAAGTAGGTGTAGGTGCGCTCGACCTGAGGGATCAGGCCGATGACCTTGCCGAAGTCGCCGAGCGGCAGGGCGTGGCGGTCGTCCTCGGCGCCGAAGTAGACCATGCCCCAGTGCACCGGGGCCAGGGCCCCCTGGGGGAAGGTCCGGCCGGGGACGACCTGGATGCGGCACTCGCTGCAACAGTCGGTGTGCGAGGTGATGACCGAGCCGTCGGCGCTGGCCAGGCGGCCGACGCCGATGACGGTGCAGCTCTCGAGCCTGGCGCTGTGACTTTCGGCGGTGCTTTCGGTGTTGGTCTTGGTGCAGGTGTTGCTTACGGTGCAGGTCCTGCTATCGGCGTTGGCCTTGCTTTTAATGTCGGCGTTGCTTTCGCTGTCGGCGGCGTTGGCCTGGTTCCTGTCGGCGGCGTTGGCATGGTTCGGGCTGATCAAGGCTGCGGCGACGAGAATGGCGCCTACAGCCAATCCGATCGACGTCTTGTTCTTCATCTTATTCTCCTGCCTTGGCTAAGGCAAATCATAGATAATAAAGCATTAAACTGCGGTTTGCCTTTGCACTCCTATCTTATGGAAGACGGTTTTTTGCCCAAAAAACAACCTTCTCCCCTTAGGCCTGCCGTCGACTCGCGACGAGTTGCTCCGTTTTGCCATTTTCCCCCGATTTTATTGGCTTCTAAACTGAAGGGCATACCTCCAAAGTCACGCAAATATTTCAATATCAATATGATGCGTTAGCCAAGGCGGGCTTCAGCATGATTGCGGCGCCGCCGCCGGGCGCGAGCTTCAGGGGCAGGCGGTCGCCTGTCCGGACCGTCCTCTTGGCGATGTCGAGGCTGATCCCCTCCGTCGCCGCATCCGGCCCGTCGGCGAACACCGTCGCCGTGTATTCGCCGGCCCCCAGGAAGTCGAGCGGCAGGTCGAGGTCGCGGCCGTCCCAGTTCGTCATGGCCCCGATCCACCAGCCGTCGCCGCTGCGCCGGGCGATGGCCACGAACTTGGCCGGCTCGCCGGCCAGCAATTTCGTGTCGTCCCAGACAACAGGCACCTTCTCGATGAACTCGAGCCCCGGCTGGCCCTCGTAAGCCTCCGGGTAATCGGAGACCATGACCAGCGGGCTTTCATAGACGACGTACATGGCCAGCTGATGGGCCCGCGTGCCCTGGGCCATCGGCGCGATGTCCCGAGCCTCGAACCTTCCCCTGGCGGCGTTCCGCATGGCCCCGGGCGTGAAGTCCATCGGCCCGGCCAGCATGCGCGTGAACGGGATGGTCACGTCGTGCTCGGGGGTGATGCGGTCACTCCACTTGCTGTACTCGAGGCCCATGACGCCTTCTCGCGTCAGCAGGTTCGGGTAGGCCCGCCGCAGTCCGGTCGGCTTGTAGGCGCCATGGAAATCGACGGCGAGATGGTGCTCGGCCGCCGTCTTCACGACCTTGGCGTAATAGTTGACCATGTCCTGATCGTCGCGGTTCATGTAGTCGACCTTGATGCCGGCGGCGCCCCACTTCTCGTAGAGGGCCATGGCCTCGTCCATATGCCGGCCGAGGGCCTGCCATTCGACCCAGAGGAGCGTGGCCACGCCCTTCGACCGGCCGTAGGCGATGATCGCCGGGAGGTCGACCTCGGGCTTGTAGCGGAGGATGTCCTCGATCCGGCCGTCCTCGGACATAGGCGCCCAGCCGGCGTCGACGAGCATGTACTCGAACTTGTGGCGGGCGGCGAAGTCGATGTAGTGCTTCATCGTGGCCGTGTTCATGCCCGGCTTGAACGGCACGCCCGTGGCGTAGCTGCCCGACCACCAGTCCCAGGCCGCCTTGCCCGGCTTGATCCACGACGTGTCGGCCAGGGCGCAGGGCGCGCTAAGGTCGAGGACGAGGTAATTATGCTCGATGAACCGGGCCGGGTCGGGCCCGATCATGAGGACGCGCCAGGGGGTCGATTTCGGCGTCGTCCCGACGACGACGGGGCGGTCGAAGGGGCGGCGCGGCGCGACGGACAGGCGGGCCGTCAGGGCGTCGGGGACGCCGGCCACACCGCCCACGTACATCCCGGCGTAGTCAGTGAGGTCGGCCTCGAGCAGGGCCGCCCAGAGCTTGGCGGCGGGGAGCTCGACGAGGATGGGCAGGTTGACGAGCGAGGCCGGCTTGATGGCGCTCAGGGGCGTCCGGACGAACTCGCCCTCGTTGCTGGTGTCCCAGCGCCCGAGGTTCAGGGCGAAGGCCGAGGCCTCGTGGGCGAAATAGAAGCCTGTCGTCTCGGAGGCGATGGCGAAGTCGCCGAGGGAGTCCTGTTTCGGCAGGACGTAACGGAAGGCCAGGCCCTCGTCGTAGGCGCGCACGACCACGTCCAGGCGCCGGTTCGGGGCGGCCTTCTCGCGGAGATGGACCGTCAGCTCGTTGTATTTGTCGGGGACCGTCCGCTTGGCCCCGAAGGGGTTCTCCCAGATCGCATCGTTCGAGCGCTTCTCCGTCGCGACGATCTCGAAGTCGTGGTCGAGCGCGGGGGCGCCGCCGGCGAGGTCGAGGCCGAGCGGCGAATCGGCGAGGACCGGCGCGGCCTTGTAGTCCACGCGGTAGTAGAGGCGCTCGCCGGGCAGATAGGGTTGCGGTTTAGCGGCCAGCGAGAGCGAGAGGACGAGCGCGCCGTCCGGGGAGGCGACGGAAAGCGAGGCGCCTGCGTTCTTCGCCGGGGCGCAGGCCGACGCGGCGGCGAGGGCGAGCGACAGCGCGGCCAGGATAACGGCAATTGATGATTGCGACGAATGGGCATGACGATGCAGGGACTTCATTGATTTCCTCCGTAATCCCGGATTATAACCGCCCGTCCCGGCCGACACAACCTTGTTGCCTTGGACTATAATCCCGCCTTGGCTAAGGCAACGAATTGATTATATTGATATAGGATGCGGTTTGCTCTTCCACTCCTATCTGATGGAAGACGTTTTTCAGCTAAGAATCGTCTTGTCACGCTGGGCATCGTTCCTCGGCCAACCGCCCCGTTATGTTTTTTGCCTGTTTTTCTCGGTCTCTAAGCTGATAGGCAGGCCAAAAATGCAACGTATATATAATAATAACAATAAGTTGCGTTAGCCAAGGCAAGCCTTGGAACCTTATACCCGCTTGCCGGGGCATTCGGAAATTGATATTGTGTCCCGGTTGGAGGCGAATCATGCTCAAGCCCCGGTCCGCCAGGCCGATGCTCCCCATCCTGATCTTGGCGCTCGCGTCCGTCGCCATCCTTGTCGCTGCGGCCTACCAGGCCCCCCGGCCGCCCCGGCCTGATCCGCGAACGGCGCTCGCCGCCTACGCGCTCGCCGCGCCCGTTTCATCGGCTGCCGCCCCCGTACCTGCACCCGCACCCGCACGTGCCCCCGCCCCCGCACCTGCACCCGCCACACCCGCCGCCGCTGCGCCCGCTTCATCGGCCGCTGCGCCTGCCGCGGCTGCCCGGCAACCCCGCCCTGATGTGTCTGCCGAGCCCGCCGCAGGTGGCCGGCAGCCCCGGCCTGCCGCTCAGGCCCCGGCCGGTAACCCTTACGCGCCCGACAAGCCCGAGCCGGGATCGGTCGAAGCCATCGCCAAGTTCACGACCGAGCCCCGCTTCGGCAACCCCTGGGTCGCCTACCTGCCCGACTCGGCCACGGTGCCGTCGCCGGCCGAGTACCTCGGCCACGCGGTCGGCGCCGCGGGCGAGCTCACCTCGACGTCGAAGATCTACGGCTACTTCCGCAAGCTGGCCGAGACCTCGCCGCACGTCCGCGTCGAGACGATCGGCCGCACCGAGGAGGGCCGCGACATCCTGCTGGCCCTCGTCGCCGACGAGGCCGGACTCGGCGACCTGGCCCGTCTCAAGGACGCGACCGCGGCCCTGGCCGACCCCCGCAAGACCACGCCCGAGGCCGCCGAAGCCCTGGTCGCCTCCGCCCGGCCGATCTACTATTTCAACGCCGGCTTGCACTCGACCGAGCTCGGCAGCCCCGAGATGGTCATGGAGCTGGCCTATCGCCTGGCCGTCTCCGACCAGCCGATGATCAAGAGGATCCGCGAGAATATCCTGGTGCTCATCAACCCCGTCTCCGAGCCGGACGGCCGCGACAAGGAAGTCGATTGGTTCTACCGCTGCCTCAAGGGCCGGACGGACATCGACAACCTGCCTCCGGAGTCGCCGCCGTACTGGGGTTACTACGTCTTCCACGACAACAACCGCGACTCGCACCAGGAGGCCCTCCAGCTCTCCAGGGCCGTCAGCCGCATGTTCTTCGCCTATCATCCGCAGGTGGTGCACGATCTCCACGAGTCCATCCCGCTGCTCCAGACCTGGAACGGCACCGGCCCTTTCAACACCAACCTCGACCCGATCCTGCTCAACGAGTGGTTCGCCATGTCCCTGGCCGAGATCGGCGCGCTGACCTCGGCCGGCATGCCCGGCGTCTGGACCTGGGGCTTCAGCGACGGCTGGGAGCACGTCTTCCTCGATTCGATCGGCGTCAACCACAACAGCATCGGCCGCGGCTACGAGACCTTCGGCAGCGGCACGGCCGAGACGGTCGAGCGCGTCCTGCGGCCGAACGAGGAGCGCTACGCCGGGCGCCCGGTGACGAGCCAGGAGTGGTACCGGCCGATGCCGCCGCCGCGCAAGTTCCTGTGGTCGCTCCGCGACAACACGAACTACATGGAGAGCGCCTGCCTGGCCGCCCTCGACTACACGGCCAAGAACGCCAGGGAGATGCTCCGCGATTTCTACCGCAAGGGCTATAACTCCTGGCAGAAGGGCGTCAAGGGCGGTCCGTACGCCTTTGCCATCCCTGCGGAGCAGGGGGACCGGAGGCGCGTCGCCGACATGGTCGACCTGTTGATGCGCCACGGCATCGAGGTCGGCCGGGCCGCGGCGCCGTTCAAGGTGGCGGAAGGGGAGTTCCCGGCCGGGACGTACGTGGTGCGGCTCGACCAGCCCTATCGCAACTACGCCGTTGATCTGCTCGCGCCGCAGAACTTCCCGGCCGACGCGACCTATGAGCCCTACGACGACGTGTCGTGGGCCCTGCCGGTGCACTACGGGCTCGAGGCCAGGCGCATCGACGACGCCAGGATCATGGACGCCGCCGGGATCGCGCTCGAGGCCCTCAAGCCCGGCTTCGCGACGACCGGGACCGTCAACATCACGGCGGGCGGCGTGGGAGGCGTCGGCGCCGGCGCCGGCAGCGCAGTCTTCCTGCTCAAGGACACGGGCCAGGAAGAACTGATGGCGCTCCGCGCCCGCCTGGCCGCGTTCCGGGTCGAGATCGCCGAGAAGCCTTTCAAGAGCGGCGACAGGGACTATCCGGCCGGGTCGTGGATCATGGCCGGCCAGCCGGGGCTCGGCGACGCGGTCCGGAAGGCCGCGGCGGAGCTGGCGCTCGACTTCGACGCCGTCGCGGCCGTCCCGGACGTCGCCCGCCACGAGTCGAAGCTGCCGCGCCTGGCTGTCTGGCATTCGTGGGCGGACACGGAGGCGGTCGGCTGGGTCCGCTTCGTCCTCGACCGGGAAAAGGTGCCCTACGCCTACATCCGCGACGAGGATGTCCGGGCCGGGCGGCTCAGGGACCGCTTCGACGTCATCATCTACGGCCACAACTACCTCGACCTGCAGGAGCAGGTTCTGGGCATCGATAAAAAGTGGGGCCCCCTGCCCTACAAGAAGACCAGGGAGACGCCCAACCTCGGCGTGCCCGACGCCTCCGACGACATCACCGGGGGGATCGGCTGGGCCGGCATGGGCAGGCTCGAGGAATTCCTCGGGGCGGGCGGCGTCCTCGTGACGCTCGGCAACGGCTCGGCCCTGGCCCTCCAGGGCGGGCTCGTCCGCGACGTCGACCGCAGGGGCGGCGGCGTGTACACGCCGGGCTCGGAGCTCCGGGTCAAGTTCGCGCGGCCCGGACATCCGCTGGCCTACGGCTACGGCGAGACGACGTCGGTCTTCCGGTCGATGATGCCTGTCTACGACGTGGCCCGGTCGATCCGGGGCACGGTCGTCCTCCAGTGGGGGACCAAGCTCAGGGCGGAGGACCGCGAGGAGGAGAAGCCCGGAGAGGAGAAGCCGGGCGAAAAGCCCGGCGCGGCCGCCGCGTCGAAGAAGGAGGAGGTCAAGATGCTCGTCAGCGGCGCGATCAAGGGCGAGGACGAGCTCGAGGGGCGTCCCGCCATCCTCGACCTGCCCGTGGGCAAGGGTCGGGTCGTGGCGTTCCTGTTCAACCCGATCCACCGCGACCTCAACCGCTCCGACCACCGCCTGCTCTGGAACGCCCTCCTCAATTGGGGGACATGATACCCGTTTCCTATTTTTCCGGGCAGGAAAAGAGCGGGACATGTTACCATTTTTATTCGGGAATGACCGGGAACCGGCAACATGTCCCAAGAGGATACGAGAGGATATGAGGACGCGATGCCCTTTTCGAGATATTGCGGTCGCGAGCTCAGGATTGAAGCGCGACACGAGAGCCGGTCTTAGCGGGCAAGTGCTATCCATTTCCTATCCGGGAAAATAGGAAACGGGTATCATGTCCCCCATTTTATAGGAGGTGAGACGGACCATGAGAGGCAGAGCCATGATCACCCTTATCCTTTCCGCGCTGGCCGTCATCGGCGCGACCGCCGCCTGCAAGAGCGGGGCGACCGCCGCCGACGCCGCGGCCGCCGCCGATGCCGACAACCCGTTCTTCAAGCCCTACGGCACGCCGTTCAACGTCCCGCCGTTCGACCTGATCAGGACCGAGCATTTCCTGCCGGCCATCCAGGAAGGCATCCGCCGCGAGCAGGCCGAGGTCGACGCCATCACGGCCGACAAGGCCCAGCCGACCTTCGAGAACACCATCGCCGCCCTCGACCACGCCGGGATCTTCCTCACCGAGGTTGACAGCGTCTTCAGCTCGCTCCAGAGCGCGCTGACGACCAAGGAGCTCCAGGCCGTCGACCGCCAGACGGCGCCCCTGCTGGCCGCCCACGCCGACAACATCTCCCTTGACGGGAAGCTCTTCGCCCGGGTCAGGGCCGTTTACGATCAGCGCCAGGCCCTCGGCCTCAACCGCGAGGAGCTCTTCCTCCTCGAGAACACCTACAAGAATTTCGTCCGCGGCGGCGCCCTCCTCGACGCCGCGCAGAAGGCCCGCTTCCGCGAGCTCAACCAGCAGCTCGCGCTGCTGACCGTCAGCTTCGGCGAGAACGTCCTGGCCGAGACGAACGCCTTCCGCCTGATCATCGACAACAGGGCCGACTTGGCCGGCCTGCCGGCCTCGGTCGTGGCCATGGCCGCGGCCGCCGCGAAGCAGGCCGGGCTCCCCGGCGGCCAGTGGCTCTTCACCATCCACGTCCCGAGCATGACTCCGTTCCTGACCTATTCCGAGCGCCGGCCCCTGCGCGAGAGGATCCACCGGGCCTACTTCATGAAGGGCGACAACGACAACGAGTTCGACAACAAGGAGAACGTGCGCAAGATCGCCGCCCTGCGCCTCGAGCGGGCCAAGCTCCTCGGTTACCCGAGCCACGCCGCTTACGTTCTTGAGCGCAACATGGCCAAGACGCCGGAGAAGGTCAACGAGTTCCTGGCCAAGCTCTGGACGCCCACCCTGGCCAAGGCCAGGGAAGAGGCGGCCGCGCTCCAGGCCCTGATGGACCGCGACCCGAAGGCCGGCCGGGGCGCGCTCGCCTCCTGGGACTGGTGGCTGTACACGGAGCGGCTGCGCCAGCAGAAGTACGCCCTCGACGACGAGGCCCTGCGGCCCTACTTCAAGCTCGACAACGTCCGCGACGGCATCTTCGCCCTCTGCGGCAAGCTCTACGGCCTGAAGTTCATCCCCCGGCCCGAGCTGCCCCGCTACCACCCGGACGTCCAGGTCTTCGAGGTCCAGGAGGCCGACGGCAGCCACACCGGCATCCTCTATATGGACTTCCACCCGCGGCCGGGCAAGCGCAGCGGGGCCTGGTCGGGGGCGTTCCGGCGCTCCTACTACGAGCGCGGCGTGCGCGTCCCGCCCATCTCGACCATCACCTGCAACTTCACCGCTCCTGCTGCCGACGCCCCGGCCCTGCTTTCTACCGACGAGGTCGCGACCTTCTTTCACGAGTTCGGGCATTCGCTGGCCACACTCTTCTCGCAGTCCCGCTTCCGGACGAGGACGGTGGCCCGCGACTCGGTCGAGCTGCCGTCGCAGATCATGGAGCACTGGTGCTTCGAGCCCGGGCTGCTGGCCCTCTACGCCAGGCACTACAAGACCGGCGAGGTCATCCCCGCGGCGCTCGTCGGGAAGCTCGAGAAGAGCAAGCTCTTCAACCAGGGCTTCCTGACCGCCGAGTACCTGGCCGCCTCGATCCTCGACATGGCCTGGCACACGGCCGCCGATCCCGGCGCCGCCGACGTTCGGGCCTTCGAAAAGGAGGCCATGGACGGGATCGGGCTCATCCCGGCCATCGTGCCCCGCTACCGCTCGACCTACTTCAGCCACATCTTCAGCGGCGGGTACTCGGCCGGCTACTACGCCTACATCTGGTCGGAGGTCCTTGACTGCGACGCCTTCGAAGCCTTCCGGGAGAAGGGTGTCTTCGACAGGGCCACGGCGGACTCGTTCCGCAAGAACATCCTCGAGCCCTTCGGCACCGAGGACCCGATGACCCAGTACGTGAGGTTCCGCGGCGCCGAGCCCAAGATCGACGGGCTGCTCAGGAACCGCGGCCTGACGGTGAGCAAATAAGCCGGGATCGAAAGAAGATCCGACGGGAAGCTTTGACGGGAGGGTCAGACCTGCTTTTCGTCCAATAACGGGCAAAAAGCAGGTCTGACGCTGTCTTGTTTTCTTATTTAAGGATATAAACGAGACCGGCGGAGATGGCGAAGGTCGTGTGGCCGCCCTTTTTCAGGTCGAAGGTCAGGCCGGGCTGGACGACGAGCAGGGCTTTCGGCGCGAGGCCGTAGACGACCGGAACGCCCGCCGCGAACGAGGCCATCGAATCTTCGCCGCTGACCGCGTAGCCGCTGGGATCCGAGAGCTTCAGCCTGGTGCTGGAGTAGGCGATCCCGGCGTAAGGCTGCAGGTAGGCCGCCCCCGAAAGACGGACGTCGCGATAGACCGTTCCCCCGATCATCAGCGTATTGGCCCACATCTTGAAGTCGATCAGGTCGAGGTCAGGCGACGAGAAGTTGTCCCGGGCGTAGCCGACCGTGACCGACACCGAGACGGGCGATTTGGACGAGTTCTGCTTGATGACATGGGCCGTGAGCTGCGGGGTGAGCGAGGCGGCCGCAAGGGAGGTGAATTCGCCGGCGTCGGAGTAGGTCACGTGCCCGGCCGAGAACGAGAGGTCGAATACCCCCGCGAGCCCGATGCTCAATCCCCCCGATAAGCCGTGGGCGGCGCTGTCCGTGGCGTAGGCGCCGGTCAGGCCCAGGCCGTACTGCCCAGCCTTCAGGAAGCTGCTCTGGGGGAACGCGGCCAGGGCGCTCAGGAAGAACAGGCCGATAAAGGCGACGGACGCTTTCTTCCCCATCATCATTTTCATTGCTGCGCCTCCTTGACCGCCATTATAACGGTTCCCGAGGGCGGATAGAATAGAAACGGGGATGTTTCAATTTTCGGAATGTCCCCGCCCTCGGCCGCCGGCTCGATGTCCGCCCGAAACGAGGCCCGACGGAACGCAAGCGGGCGAAGCTCAAAAGGCTAGTCGAGGCCGGCGGCGGTGCGCAGGCCGGCCGCCTTGTCCGTCTTCTCCCAGGTGAAGTCCGGATCGTTGCGGCCGAAATGCCCGTACGCCGCCGTCTTCTTGTAGATCGGCCTCTTGAGCTTCAGGTGGTCGATGATGTCGGCCGGCCGGAGCGGGAAGAGCTTCCTGATCAGCCCGGCGATCTTCTCGTCCGGGATCTTGCCCGTCCCGAACGTATCGACGAACACGGCCATCGGATCGGGCACGCCGATCGCGTACGACAGCTGAACCTCGCACCGGTCGGCCAGCCCGGCGGCGACCACGTTCTTGGCGATGTAGCGGCAGGCATAGGCGGCGCTCCGGTCGACCTTGCTCGGGTCCTTCCCGGAGAAGCAGCCGCCGCCGTGCCGGCCCATGCCGCCGTAGGTGTCGACGATGATCTTGCGGCCGGTGACGCCCGTGTCGCCCTCGGGCCCGCCGATGACGAACCGGCCGGTCGCGTTTATAAAGACCTTGGTCTTCTTGTCGAGGTACTTGCCGCACACCGGCCGGATGACCTTCTCCAGGATCAGCTTTCTCAGCTCGCGCTCCGAGAGGTCGGCGATGTGCTGTTGGGCGATGACCACGGCCTCGAGCCGCGCCGGCTTGCCGCCGCGGTATTCGACCGTGACCTGGCTCTTGCCGTCCGGCCCCAGGGCGTGGCCGGCGTTGTGCCGCCGGACCTCGGCCAGCCTGGCCGTCAGCCGATGGGCGAGCATGATCGGCAGGGGCATCAGCTCCGGCGTCTCGTTGCAGGCGAACCCGAACATCATGCCCTGGTCGCCCGCGCCCTGCCGCCGCTTCTCGGCCTTGCCGACCCCGCGGGCTATGTCCTTGCTCTGGGCGTGGATGGCGACCCAGACGCCGGCGTCCTCGCAGTCGATGCCGTAGCGCGGGTCCGTATAGCCGATCTCCCGGAGCGTCCGCCGGACGATCTTCTGGACGTCGGCGTAGCCGTCCGTCGTGACCTCGCCGGCGACGTGGACCGTGCCGGTCGTCGTCAGGGCCTCGATGGCCGTATGGGTTTCCGGATCCTGGCTGAGCAGGTCGTCCAGGATGGCGTCGCTGATCTGGTCGCAGATCTTGTCAGGGTGGCCTTCGGTGACGCTTTCGCTCGTGAAATAATATTTTTCGCTCATCTCGCACCTCCGCGCGGCCGAAATCAAGGAGGCCATTATGGGCCATCGCGCGATTTTGTCAATGCCGCGCGTCACATTTTCACGTCTCCGGGTCAGTTGACTCGGGCGGGGATTCGGCCTATCGTTGAATCATCTGGGGGAGCACGAAGTTGGACTGCCCGCGGTGCGGGGCCCCGAACCCCGGCAACTCCCGCTTTTGCGCGGCCTGCGCCTTTCCGCTCGCCGCAACCGGCGCGCCTGACGCGTCCGCCGCGCCAGCCGACGCTTCCACCGCCCCGCCCTCCGTCACCACGACTGTCGACCCCTTCGCCCGCGCCCCGGCCGCGGCTGCCGTCGTCGCCGGCAAGTACCGCATCCTCGGCGAGATCGGCCGCGGCGGCATGGGCGTCGTCTACGAGGCCGAGGACCTGCGCCTGAAGCGGCCGGTCGCCCTCAAGTTCCTGCCGGCCGGGCTGACCGACAACCCCGAGGCCCGCGAACGCTTCGTCCACGAGGCCCGGGCCGCCTCGATCCTCGACAACCCCCACATCTGCACCATCCACGAGATAGGCGAGAGCGAGGACGGCCGCATGTTCATCGCCATGGCCCTTTGCCGCGGCGAGAGCCTGCGGACGATCATCCGCCGCGGCGCGCTCCTCCCGGCCGAGGCCCTGTCGCTCGCCGCGCAGGTGGCCGAAGGCCTGGCCGCCGCCCACGCCGCCGGCATCATACACCGCGACATCAAGCCGGCCAACATCCTGGTCACCTGGGAGGGCACGGCCCGCATCGCTGACTTCGGCCTGGCCAAGATCGCCGGCCAGGCCCGCCTGACCCGCGACGGCCGGGCCGTCGGCACGGTCGCCTACATGTCGCCCGAGCAGCTCCAGGGCGCCGACGTGGACGCCCGCTCCGACGTCTGGTCGCTCGGCATCGTCCTCTACGAGATGCTGACCGGCTCGCTCCCGTTCCGGGGGGAGAACGAGCATTCCCTGGCCTACGCCATCGTCAACGGCGGGGCGCCGGCGTTCGACGCCCTCCCGGCCGGCACGCCGCCCGGCTGCGCCGAGATCCTCGAACGGGCCCTGGCCCGGGACCCGGCCGGCCGCTATGCCTCGGCCGTCGAGATGGCCGGAGCCCTCGAGGCCGTCAACGAGAAGACCGGCTATTCCGGGCACGTCCACGCCGTGGCGGGGGAGAGGCCGTCTGTCTCGGGTGCCAGTCCCCGGCCCCGGGCCCTTCCGCCGCTGGCCCGGCTGTCCATCGCGCTTTCCGCCGTCCTTGTCGTTCTCGTCGGGGCCGTCTTTCTCGGCCTCCCGCGCAAGGTCGCCGTCCTCCTCGGCTTCGTCTCTGCGCGTCCCGAAGCCTCGCGCCGCATCACCGTCTTTGCCCCGGCCGTCCTGGGCGAGGCCGCGTCCGACCGCGTCCTGGCCGCCGGCCTCGCGGAATACCTCCGCGTCAGGCTCGACGCGATCGCCCGCGCCTCCCGCTCCTGGGTCACGCCGGTCGACCATCTCTACACCTACGACGTGCTCGAGGCGTCCGACGCCTTCCGCGTCCTCGGCTCCAACGTCGTCGTCGCCGGGACGCTCAGGCGCGTCGGCGACACCCTGACCCTGACCCTCGACGCGCTCGACCCGGTCCGGGCCAGCCGCCTGGCCTCGGTGCAGAAGACCGACCATATCGCCAACATCGCCACCTGGCGCGACGATCTCGTCCGCGAGACCGCCGCCCTGGTCGGATTGGCGATGCCGGCTTCCGCCTCCCTGCCCGCCGTCACGACCGTGCCCGGGGCCTTCGAGGCCTACCTCCGCGGCCTCGGCCACCTGGCCCTCAGCTACGCCGAGGCCCAGGACCCGGCCTCGCCCGCCTGCGCCGAAGCCCTCGCCTCGGCCATAGCGGCCCTCGAGGAAGCGGTCCGCCTCGACCCCTCCTTCACGGAAGCTTCGATCGACCTGGCCGAAGCCTGCCGGATGAAGGCCGTCCCGGACAAGGACCCGGCCCCGGCCGCCCGGGCCGAGTCCCTCATCCGCGCGGTGCTGGCGACGAACGGCGGCCTGGCCCGCGCCCACCTCGTTCTCGGCGCGATCCTGCGTCGGCTCGGCCGAGACGCCGAGGCCCGCCCGGAGATCGAACGGGCCGTAGCCCTCGATCCCCTCTGCTACGACGCCCAGATCAGGCTGGCCTACGTCTACGAGGACGCGAACGAGCCGGCCAAGGCCGAGGCGGCCTACCGGGCCGCGATCAAGGCCCGGCCCGGCTACTGGGCCGGCCGGTCCTTCCTGGCGATCTTCCACTTCTATCGCGGCGACTACGTCCGGGCCAGGGAAGAGCTCGAGGCCGCCAGCCGCGACTGCCCCGGCAACATCGTCGTCCTCAACGACCTGGGAGCCGTGCACTTCAAGCTGGACGCCTATGACCGGGCCATCGCCGTCTTCGAGCGCTCCAACGCCATCAAGCGCAACCCCGACGCCTGCGGCAACCTGGCCACCCTCTACTACTACAGCGGCCGCTTCGCCGACTCGGTCAACATGAACGAGGCCTCGCTCGGCTTCGGGCCGAGCGTTTTCGCCTACGTCCTCTGGGGCAACCTGGGCGACGCTTACAGCTTCACCACGGGCAACGGCGACAAGGCTGACGCGGCCTACGGAAAAGCCATCGACCTGGCCGAGCAGGCCCTGGCCGCCGATCCCGGCAACGCCCGGGCCCGGGCCACCCTGGCCGTGGACCTGGCCAAGGCCAGGCAGGCGGCGCGCTCCCGCCGGGAGATCGAGGCCGTCCTGAAAGCCCGGCCCGGCGACACGGCCATCATGCAGCGGGCGGTCTTCGCCTTCGATCTCGTCGGGGACCGGCCGCGGGCCCTGGCGATCCTGCGCGAGTACGTCAAGCTCAAGGGCCCGATGGAAGAGATCGGCCGCGATCCGCTCCTGGCCGCCCTGCGCCGGGACCCCGGCTACGTCGCTATCACGTCGAAATGACGGATAGATCAGGCCCGCGAAGGAGGGGAATACGATGGCCAAAATAACAGTGAAACCAGGACCGCGCGAAAAGCCCGGGCCGAGGCCCAGGGCCGACGTCGTGGTCGGGGTCAAGCTCGGCCGGATCGCCTGCGAGCCGAGCTGCCTCTACGTCAACCGGGGGGACAAGATCGTCTGGCGCTTCGATCCGAGCCACGCCTACGCGGTCATCATCAAGGTCTTCGCCGGACCGCTCGATTGGGATTACGCGGTCGTCCGCCGGGGAGCAGGCCGGCTCAGGGCGGCCGTCGCCCGCGACGCCAAGCCCGGGTTCTATCCCTACGCCGTCGTCGCCGAGGTCGAAGGGCGGCTGCTCGTGGCGGACCCGGAGATCATCATCCCGCCGCCGAGGGGCGGCCACTGATCGAGGGCCGGGCCCGGGGGGAGAGAGGGAAGGGCGCCCGGCTCAGAACTCGCGGTCGTCGCGCTTGCAGTAGTAGTTGTAGGGGCTGATGTCCAGGCCGCCGAGATAGACCTCGCCGCGGTCGGCCCTTTTGAAGGCCTCGTGAGTGGGGAAGCCGTAGAGGATGGGGATGACCTCGTCCTTCTCGCGGCAGTACGGGCAGACGACCTCGAGCTTCCGGCCGTGCCCTTTCGGCGCGGGCCTTCGGCCGCGGGCGACGTGCCCATGCCCCTGGCCGTGTTCGTGCTCGTGGCCGCGAGCCGTCTCGCAATGCGTGTTCATCATCTCGCACCTTCCTTCGTACGCGCCCATTCCTTTTCGCCCTCCATGCTAGGGGCGGGCCGGCTAGCCCTCAATCGCCGCCGGGGGTGATAAGAGGGGGTATTTTCCGCCCCGGACAGGGGGGACTGTGATATAATCCCGGCGGGGAAACATGATCGGTGCCATCGCCGGCGACATCATCGGTTCGGCATACGAGTTCGGCCGGACCAAGAGCAAGGAATTCCCCTTGTTCGGGCCGAAGTGCACGTTCACCGACGATTCCGTCCTGACCGCGGCCGTGGCCCAGGCCATCCTGACGGACGGGGACTACGCCCGGGCGCTCCGGGAGTTCGGCCGGCGCCACCCGGGCCGGGGCTACGGCGGCCTCTTCCAGGGCTGGCTCATGTCGCCCGACCCCAAGCCCTACAACAGCTGGGGGAACGGCTCGGCCATGAGGGCCGGCCCGGTCGGGTTCGCCTTCGATACGGTCGAGGACGTCCTGCGCGAGGCCAAGCGCTCCGCGGAGTTCACCCACGATCACCCCGAGGGGATCAAGGGGGCGCAGGCCGCGGCGCTGGCCGTCTTTCTGGCCCGGACTGAGTGGGACAAGGACCTTATCCGGACCGAGATCACGGCTCGCTTCGGCTACGACCTTGACCGCACGGTCGAGGGGATCCGCCCGGGCTATAGGCACTACGAATCGTGCCAGAAGACCGTGCCCGAGGCCGTCATCGCCTTCATCGGCTCGGCGTCATACGAGGACGCCATCCGGAACGCGGTCTCGCTCGGCGGCGACGCCGACACGCTGGCCTGCATCGCGGGCGCCATCGCGGAGGCCTTCTACGGCCCGGTCCCGGCCGAGATCCGGGCCAAGGTCAAGGAGATCCTGTCGCCGGACCTGTGGCAGGTCGCCGAGACGTTCTGTCATAAATATAAGATCGTCTAGCTTCATCTCCTCATATTCCGCACCCTCGTATAGTGCCCTCTTTTCCTTTATCGGGGCTTTGCCCGGCCGCCGAGTGAGCATATAATCCCCGCTCGGAGGTTGCCCATGACGAGATCGCGCTTCTTCGCCAGGCTCGCGGCCGCGGCCCTGCTCGCCGCCGCAGCCGTTCCCGCCGCAGCTCTCCTGGCCCAGGAAAGCCCCTTTGTGCCGGAAAAGCTGGCCCGGACGCTCCGCAACGAGATCTCCGGCGACCGGGCCTACAATTACGTCCGCCGCCTGACGCCCTATCATCGCATCATGGGGTCCGACGCCTTCGTCCAGGCCGCGGAGATGCTGGCCGGGCTGGCCCGCGAGTACGGGTTCGAGAACGTCCGGGTCGTCCGGCAGAAGTTCGACGGGGGCATAAGCTGGGATCCCCGCTCCGGGAGGCTGTGGCTTCTCGGCCCCGACGAGGAGAAGCTCTGCGATTTCCCCGAAGTGCCGGTCTCGCTGGCGGTCTTCAGCCGGTCCGCGCGCGCGGAGGCCGAGCTCGTCGATGCCGGCCGCGCCGCCTCGCCGGAGGATTTTGCCGGGATCGACGTCGCCGGGAAGATCGTCCTGACCACGGCCCCGCCGGCCCTGGCCGTGCGGACCGCCGTCTGGGAACGGGGCGCGCTCGGCGTCGTGTCCTGCGCCAGCGTTCATCCCGAGGCCCGCTTCGACACGCCCGACCAGATCGCCTACATCAAGGTCCCCGCGATCTGTCCTCCGGGCCAGGCCGCCCCGTGGGGCTTCATGATCTCGGCGCGCCGTTATGGGACCCTCCAGGACCTCCTCCGGAAGGCCAAGGCGCGGGGGACGCCGGTCAGGGTCCGGGCCGAGATCGAGGCGGACGTCCGCGAGCCGGGCCAGCAGGCCTATCTCATGGCCGAGATCCCGGGCTCGGAGATCCATGACCAGGACATCGTCCTCGTCGCCCACCTGGACGAGGAAAGCACCTCGGCCAACGACAACGGCAGCGGCTGCGCCTCCATCCTGGAGATCGGCCGGGCCATCAACGCCCTCATCAGGGAGGGGCGGATCGCCAGGCCCAGGCGCGACATCGTCTTCTGGTGGCCGAACGAGCACACCTCGGAATACCAGCTGCTGCGGGAGCAGCCGGAGGCGCGCCGGTCATGGCTGGCGTCCATCAACCAGGACATGGTCGGGGCCCGGCAGGGGATGGGCTCGCGGATCCAGCACATCATCCGGACGCCGTATTCTATGCCGAGCTATCTCAGCGATGTCATCCAGTCCGTGGCCGAATACGTCATCCTGGGCAACACCTCGTTCCTGGCCGCCGAAGAGGCCGGGACGCCACAGCCGTTCGGCAAGCCGATCCTCGCGGCTTACGGGTCGCGCGAGCGCTACGGGGCGATGGTCATCCCGCACAGCGGGGCCTCCGACCAGGAGGTCTTCTGCGAGGGCGTCGTCGGCGTGCCGGGCGTCGCCCTGATCAATAATCCGGATCCCTACATCCACTCGAGCTACGACGACCTGCCGAACATCGACCCGACCCAGCTCGGGCGGAACGCCTTCCTGGTCGCGGCGGCCGCGCTGTTCCTGGCCGACGCCGGGGACAAGGACGTGCCTATGCTGGCCGGGGAGGTTTTCGGCCGTGGCCTGGAAAGGCTGGGCGCGGATCTGAGGACCGCCCTGGCCCGCGTCCGGGACGACAAGGCGGGCGCGCCGGAGCGGTCGTTCCGGGAAGCGCGGAACCTGCTCGAGCGGGCCGGGGAGAGGGAAAGCGCCGCGGTGAAGTCGGCGATCGTTTTCGCGTCGCCGGGAGGCGCAGGCGCGGACTACGCGGGCGAGCTGGCCCTCCGGATCGGCGAGAGAGCCAAGGACCTCGTCCGCGAGCTGGAAGCCGCGTTCCCCGCGGTCGCCGGGCGCGCCAGGAAGTCGGGCCCCGCGGGCGCCGGCGGGCTCAGCCCGGTCGAGAAGGAACTGGCCGCGCTCGTGCCGGTGAACGCCGCCAGCCTGGACGAATACTTCGGGAAGCGGGGCTGGAACGTCGCTTTCCCGGGCCTCCACCCGATCATGGCCAAGGAATGCTACTGCTTCGTCGACGGGAAGCGGACCGGCCTGGACATCTTCCGGGCCGTCCAGGCCGAGGCCCTGTCGGTCGGAGCATACTATTACGGAACGGTCACCCCGGAAGCGGTCCTGGGGCTCCTCGACGAAGCGGTCAAGAAAGGCGCCCTGAAGCTCCGCTGAGCGAACCGAAAATGGGGGCACGCACGTACGTGTCCCCGCTCATCCCGCGTTGCGGCTGGCGCTTCCTCTGAGCCGGGTTTTCCGTGAGAATCGGGCGCCGGTGCGGGCGTCCCTTATATCGACGGAGGGCCGGTCCGTGGTTATATTCATTGAGGAAACGTTGAACGCAGCGGACAGGGGTTCTACCATGGCCACGGCCGTCACCTCCGCCAAGGGGCAGGTCGTCATTCCCAAGAAAGAGCGCGAGCGGGTGGGGCTCCGGCCCGGGATGCGCGTCTCGGTCTCGGTCGTGGAGGATCACATCGAGATCCGGCCCCTGCCGGACAAGCCGGTCGAGCACTTTCACGGGTTCTATAAAAAGGGCGCATCCCTGACCAGGGCCCTGCTGGGCGAACGGCGGAAGGAGCGCCGGCACGAAGATCAGAAAGGTGCCTGACGCCTTCGCGCTCCTTTCCTACCTCGAGGGGGAAAAAGGGCAAAGCCGGATCAAAGAACTCCTGGCTTCGGAAACGACCGACTTGCCGATGAACGCCGTCAATGTCGGCAAGGTCTTCTATATCGTCGCCCGGGGACGAGGCCTGCGGGAGGCCGAATACTTCCTGGGCGTCATCTTGCCCAGCCTGCCGATCAGGGTGGGCGATAACTCGTTCGAGGATGCGATCTTATCCGCGCCGCTCCGAGCGTTCCATCTGCCGTATGGCCAGCTCGAGTTCCGCGATGAGCGCCGGGACGCCCGTCAGACGCCGCCGGAAGACATCCAGGAGCGAGCGGTAATACCAGAGCTCGTCCTCGCGGCCGGCGTTGAAGCGGTCCCAGACGGACGGCCCTTGGTCGCGCAGGTCGGCGGCGATGGCCCGGGCGTTGTGGAGCTTGTCCGCGGCGGAGACGAGGAGCACCGGGCGGTCGGCCGTCTCGAGATGGGCGATGTAGCGCTCCTTGCGCTCGCGCCAGGGCGGCTTCGGGTGGGCGCTCGAGTCGCTGCAGCCCTCGACGATCCGCAGGACCTCCGGGCCGAACGTGGCCACGGCCGCCCGCGCCTCCTCGGCCGGCCGGACGTCCTCGATCATGTCATGGAGGAGCGCCGAGACGGCCTCGTCCTCGCCGGCGCCGTGCTCGAGGGCGATGGCGCAGACGCCCATTAGGTGCGAGATGTAGGGGATGAGCCCGCCCTTCTTGGTCTTGCCGGCGAACTTGTCGGCCGCGACCCGGAAGGCCTCGGCCAGCTTTGTCGTCGTTGACCAGGGCCGGGGCGGCGGCGGGAAGCTGGGAAGCGAGGGGCTGACATCAGCGGACATCGGGGCGGCTCCTTTTCATTGATTTCGAGACTCTGTCTGATTATATTGCGCTCATACCAGGCCGGGCATAAGCCCGGAAGCATAACGGATCCACTCGCCCAAGCCAGCCAAAATCCCTTCAGTAGTCGAGACTCTGGCCCCGGTCCGGGGATCCGATAGCCATTTCCGGTTCATCTCAACCATGATCGACGAGACCCGTTTATCCTTTTTATAGAACTCCGTGGGAACCATAGTGCCGGCGAAAGGGGCATTCTCTTTCACGACAAGGCCACGTCCTTCGAAGAACCTGCGAGCCGCGGCGCACAGGATCCCCGGGGTATGGAACGGATCGGTGCCCAGGCAGACGTCGGGGCGGGGGACTTCTTTAGTTGGCTCATGGGGGAGCGGCGCGTCGGAGAACGAATGGACATCGATGATGAGGCAGCGGCCATGGCCCTGGAGAGCCGCCCGCGCCGCTCGGGCCAATTCCCGATGGTGCGGATCAAAGTACCTTCCCAGGAGGTCCTGCCTGGTCTCCTGCGTCAGCGTCCGAAGTTCCCGGCCCTTGTGCGTGCTCGTGTAAACGGCCCCCATGCCGGCCTGTGACATCGGCTCGTCGGCGTCGTTCCTAAAACGTTCGACGTCAACGACCAACCGGCTCACCGGCGCCACGATCACCCTGGCGAGACCGGGGTCGATCCGGACCTCGTTCGTATAGAGGTCCGTCATGATCAGCAGCTCATGCCGCAGCTCCTCGTCGGATAATAATATGGACGACCGGACATCCGACGGGATGTCCGTCGAGGCATGCGGGATATGGATGATCAAGGGCGTCGGCATGGGATCCTAATGTCCGCCGCTGACTTTATAGCCCATCTCCCTCAGCTTGGCCGCCCATCTCTTCTCGGCGGCCTTCGATGCGGCCTGGTCGTAATACCTAGTTTCGGGGGCCAGGTCCAGGCGCAGGCGCCGCCCGAATTTCCGGACGACGGGGGAAAAGAGGGGCCCGCGCCTGTTCCTCTTGCCCTTCCGATGCTCTTGGAAGCGCTCTTCTGGTGTCTTCGAGGTCTCGCCCACGTAAACGAATCCCTTTCCGGGATCCTTGCAGCCTTTCGGGTCGAGATCGATCACGTAGACTGTCCAGACTTTCGCGTCGCGGTTGACCGTGAATCCCTCTGCCTTGAGGCACTTGATTGCCGCCCGCTTTTCCTCGTCGGCTTCCTCCCGGAGCAGAAAGGGGCCCGACGTCAGGTCATCACGGAGCGCGATCAAGTGGTCCCGAAGCCAGTCGGGGCCTTTGCCCTTCAGCAGGGCCGCGAACCTGTTCGCCGGCTCCTGGGTCGTGATGGCCACATAGAGATTGGGCTTCCCGCGATCGCGGCGCGGCACGACGTCGTCGAGTTCGACCACCAGGACATAATTCCGCGGCTCTCGCATGGACCGCCGCGGCCGTCGCGTATAGAAGCGCTTCCTCAAGGCTTATGTGCCCCCGAAGAAAGCTATCATCGGCCGGCGTAGCCTGTCAACGGAGCAAGGCGCTTGAGGATGCCGCCCTCGCTTGGCGCACATCGATCGGCCCTAGGCCAGCCAGTTCTCGACCTTGACGCCGGGGATGCCCTCGAAGTGACGGACATTCCCGGTCACCAGGATAAGGCGGTGCGTCAGCGCGATGGCGGCGATCTGCAGATCGGCCTCGAAGCGGGTTCGGCCCTGGCGCTCGAGCGTCGCCCGGATCCGCCCATAGGTCCTGGCGTCGGCCCGTTCGAAAGGCAGGATGGTCAGCCGCGGGAAGATCTGGCCCTCGAAGAACTCCAGCAGCCGCGCGCCAGCGCCGTCCTCGGCCTGAAGGCTGAATAGCCCATGATAGATCTCGGCGGCGTTGATCGCGCTAGTGAATTGAGCGGCGACGGGCGCGGCCGCCAGCTGCTTCGTCAAGCCCTCGGGCCGGCGCTTTTCAGCGAGATAGCTCAGGACGTCCGTATCGAAGAGGTACATCAGAGGTCCGTCTTGCGGGTCCGGGCCTGCGTCCGCGCCTCGTGGATCCCTTCGACCAGGGCGTCGATGGTCGCGTCGTCGTCCTCCGCGGGCGCGGGAACCGAGGCCAGCCCTCCGGCCTTGGAGGCCGTCAGCTCCTCCCAATCATCATAGGGGATGAGCGCCGCGACGGGCCGGCCGTGCTTGGTGATCACGATGTGCTCTTTCAAATTGAGGAGACGCTCGACGAGGCCGGAAATTCCCGCTTTCACTTCGGTGATGGGAATTGGGATCATAGCCGCCTCCTGAGGACCAGCGGGCTCATAAAAATATGGTCAAAATGACCAGAAATGTCGATAAAGCGCGCGCCACTGCCCGTTTACGGTCGGTTTCCTTGACATCGGGCCAGCCTGGGCGTTATGTTCCGCTCTCAAGACTTCAAGCGGGGCGCAGGGAAAATGGACCGATCCCTCGAGAATTTTTTTCTCCGGCGCGAACTTCGGCCGCTTTCTGATGTCTTTGCCCTATGTAAACGTATGTTTCCGAAAAGAGGGGCCACGGGGGCAGGCGGGCATGGTGGACTGGGATGAACATAATGAAACAAGCCAAAGTCCGCGAGCTGGTCATCGACCTGGGGACCACGAACTCTGCCGCGTCTGAGATCGTCTGGGGCCCCGAATCCGGAGCCCAGCCGGAAACCGGTATGAAAGAGAGTAGCTCATGAAATCAGAAATCTGGCGTGTCCAGAGCGAGAAGATTGGCTCTCTCGAGGCATTCAGATCCGAGCGCGACATGGAGTCGTTCCTCATCAATAACCCGGCCATAGTCGGTTGCTGGGATCCCGACGCCAGCAGCTCGATTCCCGCGCTCATCAGGGAGCAGATTTCCACCCTCACCGAGAAGTTCGATAAAGGCCGGATGGACCTGGTTGGCCTCGCTCGAACCGAGAACGGATACGAACTGAGGATATTCGAGCTGAAAGCAGTTGAAATCACAGATAAGGCGGTAGACCAGCTTGACCGCTACCTCAAAGGCTGGAGGGCTCAGGCGTCGGCGAAAGAAAAAATCAAGAAGTGGGTCGTCGCGCTCGATCTCGAGGGCCTTACCGAAGCAGGCATCAAGGAGATCGTCGACAAGCCGGTCGGCGTGCTTGTCGGTCCGAAGTTCCTGCTTGAGGCAGCTGTCAAAGCAAAGTCCCTTAAGATACGGGCGGTCCGCCTGGCAAGGTTCAAGGCGGCTTCGGCTGCTGAATACTACGTCATCGTTGAAGATGAAGTCGGTGACGTCGTCGACACGAGCCGCAGGAGTTGGAGCTGGAAAGATCTTGCCGAAACCGGTCTTATTTCGGAGGGGGACTGCTTTGTCATCCGGCATGGCAAGGATGCCCTCAGGGCGAAGCCCGACCCCGCCGCCTGGGATTGGTACAAGAAGAAGGTGATATTCGACGGGGATTCGACACGGAAGTTGATCGATAACGAAGTGGCGGTTCGCGCCCGGGCTAACAAGGATCACAAAAGATGGCTGGACAAGGAATATCGATCGCTGAAGGCCGGGTCAGGCGTCTTCCTTTCCAACGCGGCGGGCCTTTGTTATCTTGCGTTCGGCGGACCTACTCCTACATATTGGGTTTCCAACTGGTGCTGGACCCATGAGAAGACCGGCCAGAAGTTGGACAGGCTTGTGCAGATTTTCATTGATAAATAAAAATGATCGATATGAAATACCGGGGTCGTCTTTTCATTGAGGCGGGGGAGAAGGGCCCTAAAAAATCATGAAACTCTGGATCGGCCTGACGGACGAAGAGTGGTTCGGCGTCGTCTCGTCCGTTACCGATATTGACGAGGTGAATTTCTGGCAGCCTGGGGGCGGCGGCCGGCAATTCCGGGCCCTCCTGCCGGGTGAGCCGTTCCTGTTCAAGCTGCACAGCCCGAATAACTATCTGGCTGGACAAGTAGAATGAAAATACCATTCTCCAATGAGAGGATGCAGGCGGGCCACCGTAAGTGGCGGCGGTGCATAGCTCGGGAGGGACACCTATATGAGCGCAAGGGCGATCCGCGGAGCGAGTTCTATCGCGATTATGCACGCATCTTGCATTCTACGGCTTACCGCCGTCTGAAGCATAAAACCCAGGTATTTTTCGCCACGGAGAACGACCATATATGCACTCGCATCGAACACGTCAACCATGTAGCCTCGGTCAGCTATACTATCGCAGATAATCTAGGCTTGAATACTGAGCTCGTCTCTGCCATAGCTACAGGTCACGATTTGGGTCATGCGCCGTTTGGGCATCAAGGGGAGATTATACTGAACGATCTTTCCCGTAAGGCTCTTGGCGAGGATTTCTGGCACGAGAGAAATAGCCTGCGTTTCGTGGACCGCATCGAGACCCTGCCGAATCCTGCTGGCCTCCAGGAAAACCTTCATCTGACCTATGCCGTCCGAGACGGCATTATTTGCCACTGCGGGGAGATAGACCAGAAGACCTTAAGGCCGCGCGAGAAAGCCGTAGATCTTTACGACATCGAGGAGGCCGGCAGGACGTCGCCGTTCACCTGGGAAGGTTGCGTAGTGAAAGTTTCCGACAAGATAGCTTTCCTCGGCCGCGATATCGAGGATGCCATCGAGCTCGGAATTCTGGACAAGGCCGGCATTAGACGCCTTGGCGAGATAATAGCCGCGCTGGGCCCGGGGCTTAAACCTCGGGAGATCAATAATACTGTTCTAATGAATGAATTCATCCAAGATCTTTCTCGCAACAGCAGCCCCAAGGAAGGCATTCGCCTTTCGCCCGAATATGTTAACGCTCTTAAGGCTATTAAAGAATTCAATTACGGATATATCTATGAGCATGAACGGCTAAGTCCGTTCAAGGAATATGCAAGGCTGATATTGACCGCCTTGTTTGATCTTCTTCGGTCGATGTACGGAAGCCGCAGAGAGAAGGCGAAGGCCGGCATAAATAAGAATCGGCATTGTTACCCGCTTCTGGCCGAGTATTTCGAAGACTGGCTGGTCAAATATTCCGATCTTGATCTCCTGGAGAAACGCAAGCGTAAGTACGCAAGCGGCCGGCTTTACCGGATTGAGGACGATCGCGACTTCACCCGAGCCGTCATAGAGTTCATCTCTGGTATGACCGACAAATTCGCTATCCGGTGTTTTAATGAAATGACCAGCTTTAAATGAAAAGATAATGGGACTAGATTCCTTGGCACAGAGAGCACTGGCATTAGGGGGTAATCGACGAAAAGCGCGGCCTGGGGGGCAATCCAAGTCTAAATGAGCGTCACGAAAAGCATATCGATGGCGGGCGCTTCATGCGCATTGAAAACTGCCTCCGGCCGGAGTTATGGAATCTTCCTGGAAAGAGGGGGATATCTTGGCCAAGAATGAACTCAATAGAGAGCAAAGGGACGTAATTGAATGCCTCAGAGGCCCGGTCCTCGTCTTGGCCCCGGTCGGCACGGGTAAGACGCTCGTACTCGCGGAGCGTGTCAAGCATGCGATCGCTACAGGCGTGGTTCCGGAGCGGACCCTCTGCTTGACGTTCACGAACCGAGCTGCCGGTGAGATAGCGGCGCGAGTTCGGAGCCAGTCCCCTGAGGCTGCTCCCAGGCTACTGGTTAAAACGTTCCATGGCTTGTGCGCGAGGATGCTTAGGATGGAGGCCCGGGCAATCGGCATGTCGCGCGATTTCGTGATATTTGACGATATGGATAGCATGGAGCTACTCCATGACCTTTTTTCGCTGGACATGAAGGAAGCGAAAAGCCTTTATTATGAAATCGAAAGGATCAAAAGTGACACACTAGAGGATATGGGTAATTATGGCGAAACCTCACGGAAGGTCAACCGTTATCAGGCGGAATTACGGAAGATGTCGGCTCTTGATTATGCTGATCTCATTCGATCCGTCCGGGTGATGTTGAGTACTTCTGAAGAGATAAAGAACAGGTGGAGAAACCGATTCGACCTTATTCAAGTCGATGAGGTCCAAGATACTCATAATTCCGAATACGAGGTGCTGAGAACGCTTGCCGAGCAGTCGCGGAACATCGCCTTGATAGGCGACTTGGATCAGACGATTTATGAATGGAGAGGGTCAGAGCCAGATGAGATATTGGCCCGGTACAGAAAAGAATTCAACCCTCGGGAATTTAGTCTGATAAAGAATTACCGGGCAACGAAAACCTTGCTGCATGCTGCTTCTTCTTTCGCGAACATTCTCGAGGACCGACGAACATCGATAGTCCCAGCGGCCTCATGCGGCATAGGACAGCCGATTGGCATACGGCGGGAACCGAATGAAGCGCAGGAAGCGAGTTGGATCGCGCAGAAGATCAGGGCTATTGCATCATCGGATTATAGCCGCATCGCAGTACTAGTTCGGAAAAATGACAGGGCGGCCCTCATATCTGATGTGTTAGAGCATCATGGAGTTCCATGCTTTACGGTGGAACAGTATGAATTCTTCCGACGCCAAGAGATCAAGGATGCCCTGGCATACCTTAAGCTGTTAATGAATCCCGAGGATCGCAACAGTCTGGGCCGTGTATTGCTCCGTCCGCCGTGCGGCATTGGGGATGCGACGATAGCTCGGATAATCTTTGAAGGCGCGACATGCGGCTTGCGATTGAACGACATGGTGTCTGCTTCATTCGATGAGGACGGCGAACCCTATGGTCGGCTGATACGGGATTTTAGAGGAGGAACGATATCGGTCGTTGATGTCGAAACCACGGGACTGGAGACTGGTCGTGATGAGGTCGTAGAGATAGCAGCCGTTCGGATCGATAGGGGGCGCCCGGCGGAAACATTTCACCAGTATATCGCGAATACTGTGCCTGTCGCCGACTCCGAAGCCATACATGGCTGGTCAGATGCATTCCTCAAGCAGAATGGGCTCCCGGCAGCCGAGGTCTATAGGGAGTTCAACCGGTTTATTGAAGGAGGACTGGTTGTAGGACATAACATCCGGTTCGATTTACGAATGATGGCAGCTCACGCGAGACGCGCAGGGCAGACGATGCCGAATATCCGCTCCTTTGATACATGGGCGATCGCCCTCCGGCTCCTGCCCGGGCTCGAAGACTACAAACTCGGGACGGTCGCCGGGCATCTTAGGATAACAGGGAAACCGGAACATAAAGCCGAGGCCGACGTAATGGCGACTGAGCAAATATTGGAGCGTATGATGCCGGTGATCGAGGAGGGTTCGGCACGTAGACAGACAATCGTTGCCAGGCATAAGAAAGCATTCGATCCGCTGAAAGCCAATATAGCGTCCTTAAGCGCGAAAATGGATTTTATGAGCCCCGCAGAGCTTCTTGAAAACACTCTAGAGCAATCGGGGTTGCGCGAATATTATCGGTGCAACGGCGAGTCCAGGCGTCTGGAACATCTTGAGCGTCTGAAACGCATTTTTAAAGAAAAGGGCGAGCTCGGCTCAGCTAGCCGTTTAGCGCCTCGGGATGCGCTGGCCTCGATACTCGAATATGCCGCCTTAGCGAGGAATGTGGATCACATCTGCGATCAAGACAACCTAGTTGCCGTTATTACAATCCATCAAGCGAAGGGACTTGAGTTCGATATTGTGTTCATAGCCGGTGCTTCCGAAGACGAGATTCCAAGCTACCTAAGCGTGCAGGGAGGACGGGCAGAGGAGGAAAAGAGGCTTTTCTATGTGGCTATGACCCGAGCCAAGCGCCAGTTGTTCATATCGAGCTACGAACAATCGGTCAAAGGACGAATTAAGGAACCAAGCCGTTTTCTATCTGCGCTCCCTGAACGGCTGATAGAACAATTATAAAAGGCAGCGAGATTGGGAGGTCGGGCGACATGTGTGTCGGCCATGTCAGGCTCAGACGTGCAACGGATCAATGAGAGAATAACCGAGTTAAGCTTAAAGGGGTGAACTGAGCCAGGGGATAAAGTGATCTCTTGAAAACGGGGTTTGATCGTGTTTATAACGCCCGCATCAGAGCCGTAGCCTTTGAATGGCTGACCGATCAGGTCCTTCGCTATGGAGACGTGTTGCCGCGGGACCTCCTGGTCCAAGGGTTTCATTTCGAGGAAGCGAGGGTTCCGCTCGTCGGCCCGCAGGGGATCTTCAAACCTCGCATTCTCGAGTTTCCGCTGTGGATCACGACGGCACTGGATGGGCCCTATAATGACGCCCTTGGCCCGGACGGTTAGGGGACTGACCTGAACCATCGAGATAATCGGGGCGTGCGCGACGACCGCGTCGACTTCCTCCAGGCCAGTATCATTACTGACCGGCGGATCTCACGAAAAATATTTTTTGCCGGCGCGAAGTTCGGCCCCTTTCCGGTGTCTTTAGCCTATGTAGATATCTGTTTTCGACGGGAGGGGCCTGTTGGGAAGAAGGTTTTGGGGGCTTGACCCCGTCGGAAGGCCGTGCCGGATGGCCCTGATGAAAGGGATCGATGGCTAGCGCGGGGATCTCCGGCATCTACCCCAGGGGCGGGCCGTCGCTCGACTGGCCCGAGTCCGAGCAGGACGTCTATCGGCGCCTCAAGGAATCCCTCCCGGGCGGCTGGGTCGCCTGGCACTCGATGAAGATCCGGACGCACGGGGCGGAATTCGCCGAGTCCGACTTCGTCATCGCCGACCCGGCCCGCGGCGCCCTGGCCCTTGAGGTCAAGGGCGGCCTGATCGATAAAGGAGAGGGAGTCTGGCGGCAGAACGGCCAGGCCATGAAATCCTCGCCGCTCGACCAGGCCCACCGCTTCGTCCGGATGCTCCTGGCCAAGTTCAAGGACAAGCGGCTGGTCTCGCCGCCGATCGGCGTCGCCGCCGCCTTTCCGGACACGGATTTCGAGATCCCGCCCTCCCAAGGCGACCTCGAGGGCATCGTCATCGGGGCCCGCGACCTCCCGTACCTGGAGGATGTCCTGCCGCGGGTGTTCAAGACGGCCTTGAGGCCGAGCACGTGGGGCCCGGCCTCCCCGGGCTGGGTCGAATTCCTGCATGGCCTGTGGTGCGAGAGCTGGCCGCAGGGCATGACGCTGTCCCAGCTCGTCCGGGGGCGCGAGGCCGGGCGCGTCAGGATGGACGCCGAGCAGTTCGCGGCCCTCGAGAGCATCCTGGAGAACGACCTCGTGCTCGTCCGCGGCGGCGCCGGTTCGGGCAAGACCCTGCTGGCGCGCGAGCTCGCGATCCGCGAGGCGCGGGCCGGGCGCAAGGTCCTGCTGCTGACCTTCACCGACGCCCTGGGCCTCGAGCTGGCGGCGCGCATAGGCGAGCCGGGCGCCGTGGTTTCTCCCGTCGGCAGGTTCGCCCTGGAGAAGCTACGGAAGAGCGGCTTTGACGATCCGGAGCGCTATGAACCGGAATTCTGGAACGGGGTGACGCGGCGGGCCGCCGAGACGGTCGGGCTCTGGGAGGACCGAGGCGGTTTCGACACGGTCATCGTGGACGAAGGCCAGGACTTCGGCCAATGCGAATGGGAGATCGTGGAGCGGTGCGCGGGACGCGGCGGCCGGCGCCGGATCTGGGTTTTCGCCGACGAGAAGCAGGCCTTCTGGGAGGGCCGGCGGATCCCTGCCGGGATCGAGGAGCGGGCGGTCAAGTTTGGATTGAGGCGCCCCTACCGCTGCCCCTCGGCCGTCCAGGCCCTGGCGGACGCCTATGCCGACGGCGGATGGGGGGACGGCTGCGAACGGCTCGAGGCCATGGCCCAGGGGCTGGCCGAGGGCACGGTCAAGGTCATCGCAAGCGACGGGGCCGGGCCCGAGATCCACTCCGCGGTCGGGGACGAGATCCGGGCCGCGAAGAAGCGGGGATTCGCCGAGAGCGACATCGCCGTGGTCTCGCTGCGGGGCCTGATGTACGCCGGCAACATCATGCACAATCCGTCGCTCGGGAGATGCGAGCTGGTCCAGGCTACGGACCTGGAGCGCCGGGACCGGGTCATCTGCGACACCTTCTTGAGATACAAGGGCCTGGAGCGGCCGATGGTCATCGTCGCGGACGTGCTGACGGCGGCCTCGCGGTATCGGGTCCGCATGAACATCGCCGTCAGCCGGGCGTGCGGCGCGCTGCGGATCGTCGTTTCCCGGGCCGAGCTCGAGCTGGACCCGATATTGAGGCGCGTCGCCGAAATGCAGGGGGAGTGACGACCGGGGGTGCGGCGGCAGCGGCGCGGTCACGGAGGCAATATCGGGGATCGTCCCCGGGCGCGAATCCCCTTATTCCCGGAGCAGGGCCGCGTAGATCGCGTGATCGGCGTCCGAAAAGCAGCAGAATGTAACTTCGATGGCGGCCGGGTGCTCGTCCAGGAATTGCCGGACGGCAGTGACGGCGACCTCGGCGGCGAGGTCCTTGGGATAGCCGTAAACGCCCGTGCTGATCGCCGGGAAGGCGATCGACCGGACGCCGTTCGCGAGAGCGACCTCGAGCGACTTGAGATAACAGCTCCGGAGAAGGTCCTCCTCGTTCGCGCGGCCGCCCCGCCAGATGGGGCCGACCGTATGGATGACGAACCTGGCCGGAAGCTTGTAGCCCTTGGTGATCTTGGCATTGCCGGTGGCGCAGCCGGCGAGGGCGCGGCATTCTTCGAGAAGCTCCCGTCCGGCGGCCCGGTGGATGGCCCCGTCGACGCCGCCCCCGCCCAGGAGGGAGGAGTTGGCGGCGTTGACGATCGCGTCGACCTCGAGGGTCGTGATGTCGGCGACGACGGCTTTCATTTTTCTCATCGGGCCATGCCATTGACGGCATTTGGCCGGGTCCGGCCTGCCCCGGCCTTCCTTGAGCGGGCGTCTTCACAATAGGAGCATGAACGGGGGCAGTCAAGCGCGGGGCGCGATCCATCTCAAGCCGGAGTTCCATAAGGCGCTGAAGGTCAAGGCCGCGGAAACGGAATATTCCGTCTCCGACCTGGTCAATGCGGCTGTCAAGCGGGCCTTTGTCGAGGACGCCGTCGATCTCGAGGCCTTCGAAAAGCGGGCCGGGAGATCCCCGGGAAGGACCTGGCCCGCGTCGTCGCCCGGATCGGGAAGCTGGCGTCGCAGCCGAGGCCCAATGGGTGCGAGAAGCTCTCCGGACAGGAGCGATACCGGGTCAGGCAGGGAGATCATAGGATCGTTTATTCGGGCGACGATGATGGCCGGGTCGTCGAGATAGTCAAGATCGGCCGCCGCGGCGATGTCTATCGCCGAGCCTAATTATCCTGACCGATCTCGAGGATGCGGTCGAGGCGGAAGGTCCGGCACTCGCCGCGCGAGTGGCAGTAGGCGCGCAGGCCCTCGAAGGTCCGGCCGCGATACTCCATGGTCTCGACGGCCTCGGGCCGGATGCGTCGGCGCGACTTAGTGTCGTCGGGCTTGAGATAGACGATCTCGAGCTCGCGGCCGTCGCGGATGGCCTCGAGAAGGAGGGCGCGCTTGGCGGCGAGAGGCAGCGCCTGGTCGGCCTTCTTGTACTGGAAGCGGGTCAGGAAGCGGACGATGCGCCAGTCCATCAGGATGTGGCCGCGGCGGATGGGCGTCCGCAGGACCAGGCCCTCGAACGAGGTGCAGCGGCTCAAGGCGACGTAGACCTGGCCGTGGGCGAAGGTGCCGCGGCCGATATCGACGACCACCCGGTCGAAGGTCTTGCCCTGGCTCTTGTGGATGGTCACGGCCCAGGCCAGGCGCAGAGGGTACTGGGTGAAGGCGCCGACGGCCTCGGAGTCGATGCGGTCTTCCTCGGCGTCGTACTGGAAGCGGAAGAGCTCCCAGGTGTTGGGGGTGACGTCGACCTCGGCGCCGCCGGGGAGCTCGACGGTGACGATGTCGTCGGCGTCGATGTCCTCGGACTTGCGGATGCGGGCGACGCGGCCGATCGTACCGTTGACCCAGCGGCCCTTGCGGTCGTTGGTCAGGAGCATGACCTGGGCGCCGGGCTTGAGCTCGAGGGCCTCCTCGGTCGGGAGGGAGCGGCGGTCGAACTCGCCGTCGATGAGGCCCTCGTAGCGGCGGGCGCGGCCGCTGAGGGCGGCCAGCTTCTCGCGGTTGCGGGCGGCGGCCAGGTCGTTGGTGCTGGTCAGGGTGATGTAGAACCGGTCGTCGGGCGGGACGAAAGCCGGGTCGAGACGGCTGTTGAGAAGGGCCAGATGGGCGTCGTCGACCTGGCGGTTTCGGATGGCGTTGAGAAGGCCGATGAAGACGGCGTCGCTCTGGCGGTAGACCTTCTCGAGCTCGATGAAGTCCATGTCGAAGCCGGGCTCGGAGAAGATGCGGGCGGAGAAGAAATAAGGCGATTCGTAGCGGGGGGCGGAGGCGCCGGAAGTGAGGAGGGCGGGCGAAGAGGCGGAGGACGGAGCGGAGGAAGAGGCGCGACCGCCGGCGCCGGAGGCGGCGCGGGAGGCGAAGCCGCGGCGGAGCGACATCGGGTCGGGGGCGAAGAGCCCGCGCTCCTCGCCGGTGACAACGGGCGGCAGCTGGTAGAGGTCGCCGATGAAGATCATCTGCAGGCCGCCGAAGCGTTCCTTGGGCCGGGGGCCGTTGAGGCGCAGGAACTTCTCGACGCAATCCATCAGGTCGGCCCGGACCATCGAGACCTCGTCGATGACGATGGCGTCGAGGTTGCGGTAGAGGGCGATGCGGTCGGCGGTGGCGCCGCGGGCCTTGGGGAGCTTGCGGACCGACTCGGGCGTGACGTCGGGCTTGAAGCCGAAGAACGAGTGGATGGTCTGGCCGCGGACGTTGAGGGCGGCGACGCCGGTCGGGGCCAGCACGGCGATCTTCTTGAGGGTCTGGTTGCGCCAGAGCTCGAGGAGGGTCGATTTGCCGGTGCCGGCTTTGCCGGTGATGAAGACGTGGCGCGACGTCCCCTCCATGACGTCGAGGGCCCGCCGGAAACCGGGGTTGATCTCGATGGGGGGCGGAGACGGGGCGGACGAGGCGGGCGCGTTCGGGGCTCCGGCGGCGCTCTTTTTCGCTGACATGTCTTTCAATTCTACCGGATTCGGGCGGTGGCTGTCATCGTGGATGTGCCTTGGCTAAGGCAACGAACAGAATCTAAATGAAATAGTCGCGTTTTGGGGTTCCGCCATCAGTTTGCAGGTCCCATTTTATCGGCCGGTTTCAGGGCGGACGATGGTCAGCTACTTGCCTTGGCTAACGCAATATAAAGATATTAAATGAATTAGATTAATTTCCAGCTCCGGGATAAACTGATCAGAAGGTGGTTTTTCAGGACATTTCTCCGCCCGGCATACCAGTCAACAGAACGCGGAAAAGATCTTTTTCCGCCAAAAAAAGGCAGTCCCAAACTGTATAGATCAAGAGCAAACCAATACAACTTCTATATTATCAGTAAGATGCCTTAGCCAAGGCACCAAGGAGCTCGGCGACAGCCGCCTCCAACTGCTCGTCGTGGCCCTTGACCACTTTCTCGTACGCGTTCATGACCTTGATGTCGGGCTCGGTCTGGTGATTGTCGAGGTAGCCGATGCCCTCGACCTTAACCCCCATGGGCACGACGCCCCAGCGCACGCCGCTGTCCCCGAGCATCTCCCAGCCGGCGAACGAGCACGTGCCCGGCACGGGCATGCCGACAAGCTTGCCCAGCTTGAGGTACTGGTAGGCGAAGGCGTAGCAGTGGCCGTCGCTGTACTGGGCCTCGCCGACGATCGAGATCGAGGGCTTGGTCCAGCGGAAATTGGGCTCGTAGCCGGTGCTCCGCTTGTCGGTCGTGTAATCGAAGAATTTCTTGCCGCTCAGGAACATGGCCAGGTCGGCCACGAGGTCGCCGCCGCCGTTGAAGCGCGTGTCGACGACAAGCGCCTCCCTGGTCGCGAACTTGCCCATGACCTCCTCGAAGGCCGAGCGGTAGGCGCTGTCGCTCATGCCCGGGACGTGGATGTAGCCCAGCCGGCCGCCGCTCAGCTTCTCGACCTCGGCCTGGTTCCGCAGGACCCAGCGCCGGTAGAGCAGGTTGCTCTCCTCGCGGGGCGAGACCGGCTTGACCGCAATCTCGCGCCTGGCGGGCGCCGCGCCCTTGACCGTGCCTTTTGCCGTACCCTTGTCCGGACCCTTGGCCGCCGCCTGGCCCGTTTGGCCTGCCGCGGCCGTCGCCGTCCCCGGCACGGACACGGTCAGCAGGACGTTCTGGCCGGCCTTGCGGTTGAGGTATCGCTCGATGTCCTTGTCGGGCCTGACGGCCTCGCCATCCACGGCCTCGATGATCGTCCCGGGGACGATGTCCATTCCGGCCTTGTCGAGCGGCCCGCCTGCCATGACCTCGACGATCCTGACGCCTGGTCCGGCGTACGCCGTGTCGTAGAAGACGCCCAGCGAGGCCGTCTCGTCGGCGTTCTCCATCTGCCGTCCGTAGCGCGCCCCGCTGTGGCTGACGTTGAGCTCGCCCAGCATTTCGCTCAGAAGCTCGGCCAGGTCGTAGCCGTCGCCGATGCCGCTGAGGTGTTTCTCATAAACGGACTTCAGGCCGTCCCAGTCGGCCCCGTGATACCCGCTCCTGTAGAACGTCTCCAGCACCCGGCGCCAGACGTGTTCGAACTGGGCCTGGCGCTCGGCGGCGACGTCGACGGTCATCTCGCCCTTGATGTCGATCGGGTCGCGCTTGCCGCTGGCGGGATCGACCTTGGCGATCGAGCCATCGGACATCAGGAAGATCGACTTCTGGTCCTTGTCCCAGACCATCCGGCCGCCGTTGGCGTTGAGGGAGGCGAGCATCCTGGTCTCGCGGGTCTTGAGGTTGGTCGTCCACAGGTTCAGGCCCTTCTCGAAGCGGGACAGGTAGTAGAGGATGTCGCCGTCCTTGTTGACGAGGGCGTCGCCGAGCGACGACGAGTGGATGGTCAGGCGCGACTTGCGCAGGGCCAGGTCGGTCCAGTCGATGACCAGGGGCTTTATTTCCTCCTTCTTCTCCTTCTCCGTGGCCTCCTTCTTTTCCCCGGCCGCCCCGGGCTTGGCCTTCTTCTCCTCGATGTCCTTGAGCAGGGCTGCCTCCTCCTTGGTCAGCCGGAAGCGGTCCCAGGCGTCGCGGGTGAAGAACAGGGCGTAAGCGTCGTATTGCGCGCCGCCGCTCTGGGCCACGGCCTTCAGGCCGTCGCGGTTGCTGAACCAGAGCATGGCCTGGCCGCCGAGGATCCACTTGGCCTGGCGGTCCTCGAAGCCGCTCTCGCTCAGGTTGACGATCTTGCCGGAGCCGTCGGCCTTGACCAGGCCGATCTCGCCGGGAGCGAAGCCGGGGACGGCGTAGTCGAAGAGAAGCCACTGGCCGTCCGGGCTCCACTGGTAATACTGGCTGCCGTCGGCCGAGGGGGCCAGCTCGCGGTCGGTCAGGAGCGTCACGGCCTGCCTGGTGGCCAGGTCCAGGACTTTGAGGGTGGTGCGGTCCTCGACGAAGGCCAGCTTCCTGCCGTCGGGGGAATAGGCCGGCTGGGTGTTCTGGCGGGCGTTGACGACGAGCGGCGTTTCCTTGAGCACCGTCGAGGCGCAGAAGTAGGGCTCCTCGGCGCGCGTGCGCCGGGTCTCGTAGACGCCCCAGCGGCCGTCGCGCTCGGAGGCGTAGAGGATGGCGTTGCCGTCGGGGGAGAAGGAGACGGCGGTCTCATCCCCGAACGACGAGGTGACGCGCTTGGTCATGCCGCCGTCGACATTGGCGGCGAAGATGCCGCCGCGGACGACGACGGCGATCTCCTTGCCGTTGGGCGAGACCGCGAACTCGCGGGCCCCGCCGCTCGCGGGCACGACGACTTCGTTGTTGGCCCGGGCGTCTGACGAGAGGAAAACCGGGACGACGGCGGGCGCGGCCGCGTCGCCGCGCTGGGTGTAGATCGCGCCGTCGTAGCCGAAGCAGAGCGTGCCGTTCGCGGAGCGCGACAGGAAGCGGACCGGGTTCTTGGCGAAGTTCGTGATCCGGGTCGAGGCGCCTCCGGCGACGCTCATGCGGTGGACGTTGAACGAGCCGCTCTCCTCGCTCAGGTAGTAGAAGGCCTGGTCTCCGTCGGCCAGGACGGGCGAGCGGTCCTCGCCGGCGAAGTTCGTGACCTTGCGGTGCGTGCCGGCCTGGACGTCGCAGACCCAGATGTCGCGGGCGATGGCCGAGGTGTGGTGCTTGCGCCACTCGTTCTCGCCGCCCTTCTTGTCGTGGTAGACGATGAACCGGCCGTCCGCGCTGAAGCGGGCGTCCTCGGCCGGCGTGCCGAGGATCTGGACGGCGCGGCCGCCGGCGGCCGGGACCTTGTAGAGCTCGGGCTGCGAGCCGGCCGGGAAGGTCCGGTTGTCGGCGGCGTCGAGCCGGGCGGCGCCGAAGAGGACGGCCTGGTCGTCCGGCGTGAAGGAGAAGGGGATCTCGGAGGCCGAGTGATAGGTCAGGCGCCGGGCCTCGCCGCCGGCCGCGGGCATGATGAAGACGTCGAAGTTGCCGTAGCGGTCGCTGGCGAAGGCGATGGACTTGCCGTCGTGGCTCCAGACGGGATTGGTGTCGTGGGCCTCGTGCAGCGTCAGGGGGACGGCCACGCCGCCGTCGGCCGGGACGCGGTAGATGTCGCCCTTATAGACGAAGGCGATAGCCGCGCCGTCGGGCGAGATGGCCGGGTAGCGCAGCCACATGGGCACGTTGTCGGCGGAGGCGACGGCGCACAGGCCGAGGACGGCCAGGACCGGGATGAGGGCGAGGACGGCTTTCTGACGCTTCATCTGGGGCTCCTTTCTCGGGGCTGAGACGGCGATGATACCAGAAAAAAGGGGGACACAATACCTATTTCCCATTTTCTCCAGAGCGCGCGGGCCGCTCAATAAAATAGGGAAATAGGTATTGTGTCCCCCATTTTCGCCGCCTATAAAATCAGGAAATAGGTATCATGTCCCGCTTTTGGGTCCCTTTTTATTCCTGACGCCGAACGAAAGCGCGCCCTTCGGGCAGCAGGAGTTAACGCAGACGGTGCAGGAGAAGCAGTCCGGCCGGAAGGCAGCGTCCTTCAGGATCTCGGGCACGGTCGGGCAGGGCGACTTCGCGGCGCAGGCGGCGCAATCGGTGCATTCGGATTTGCGCCGGACGACCCGGAACAGGGCGAAGTTCTCGACCAGGTTGGTCAGCAGGCCGATGGGGCAGACGAGGTAGCAGAACGGCCGGTAGACGACGAAGGCGAAGCCGAGCGTCAGGAGGAACGGCAGGAAATGGAAGATGTTGTCGAGCAAGGTCGGCTGGATGGCGACCTCGTAGCCGTGGAAGGCGTTGATATAGTCGTAGAAGGACAGGGCCGCCGTCTGGCCGTTCTCCAGCGTCGTGTGCAGGACGGCGGTGCCGCTGAGGAAGACGAAGAGCAGGAAGAGGCCGACACGGACGCCCTGCGTGACCCGGAAGTTCCATTTGCGGCGGCGGATGCGGAGCTTGTCGGCGAGCATGGCGATGAGCTCCTGGACGGCGCCGACCGGGCAGACCCAGCCGCAGAAGAGCCTCGGCCCGACCAGCGTCAGGATGAGGATGACCGCGAGGAAGGCGATCATGGGCGGCCGAAAGCCGTAGAGGATGGACTTCGTCGCCGAGCAGACGGGGGAGGGGTGCATCGCGAACCCGGCGAACAGCTTCGTCGGCAGGTTGGCGGCGATGCCGTAGAGGAAGGTCGAAAGGAGCAGGATCGGCACCTTGACCGTGTTCTTCATCTTCCGGGTGAGGAGCAGGGCCAGGGCCACGAAGCCGATGACGAGCATGGTGGCGAACTTGGGACGGGCGAGGAAGGCGAGGATGCCGGCGGCTCCCTGCCGGCCGCGGCCCTGGCCCTGTTGGGCGGCGGCCAGGCCGGCGGGAAGCGCGATCAGAAAAGATGAAGCGAGGCCGGCGATCCGGCCGGCGCGTTGAGCAGATCTCATGACAACCTCCGGGGTTCAAGTCCGCCCATTTTAACCGAAACGGCCCGCTCTGGCCACCGATTTCGTTTTGGGGGATAATGGTCCCGCGACGGGGGAGGGCCATGATCGAGGAACGCCTGCGGGAATGGGCCGCGGCGCGCGGCTACGCCTGCGCTATGACGGATCTCGGCGTAGTTGAGACCGTCCGGCGGAAGCTCGAGGAGCGCCGGGCCGCGGGAATGATCGAGGCCGGTTTTTTCGCGGATAGCCTGACCGGGTTCCGCTACCTCGAAGGAAGCTCGATCACCGGTCCGGCTTGCGCAGTGGTGCTGGCCGTCCCGTCGCCGATCAGCGTCCTTCCGGTGACGGTCGACGGGAGGAAGGTCGAAACCCTGATCCCGCCGACCTACGTCCGCTACAACGCGACCTTCGAAGACGTCCTCGCGGACATGAAGGAGAACGCGCTGCGCGGCGACTTCGAGGCGGCCATCCTCAGGGCCCCCCTGAAATCGTTGGCCGCGCACATGGGCCTGGTCGCCTACGGGCGGAACAACATCACCTACCGGCCCGGCTTCGGCAGCGGCCACCAGCTCTGCGGCTATGTCGTCGGGGCGGCATGGGAAACGGGCGAACGGCCGATGGCCGACGAGCCGCCGGCGGCGCAGCGGGCCGAAGCGAGGCTGGAGCGCTGCGGCGATTGTCGGGCCTGTCTCCAGGCTTGCCCGACGGGAGCGATCCGGGAGGACCGCTTCCTCATTTCCGCCGAACGGTGCTTCACCCTCCATTCCGAGAGCCGGAAGCCGATGCCGGCCTGGGCGCGGCCGGCCGGCCCCCTGTGTCTCATCGGCTGCCTGGCCTGCCAGCTGGTCTGCCCGGAGAACAAGGGCCGCCTGACGACGGCGCCCTCCGGGGTGGAATTCACGGCCGAGGAAACCGACGCGGTCATCGGCGCGGGCCGGGACCTGGAGATGGCGGCCGGGGCCGGCCTGAGCCTGGCCGCCCGGGCCGAAAAGAACGCCGCGTTAGCCTTGGCCCTGGCGAAGTTCGAGCGCCTGGGCATGACTGAGGACATCGAGGTCATGGGCAGGAATCTCTGGTTTGCCTTGGCTAAAGGAAACAATAGAAAACAATAATGTTAGCCATATAAAACCAAAGAAAAGCGGGCCTTTTTAACCCTTTTTTGGCCGATTTTCCGAAATCGCGGATCATAAAGATTTAGCGCTGGGGGAAATCGCTGCATCGAGGTTTTTGTGGGGAAAAAGAGGCGTTTTTCAGCTTAGAACAGGCCCTGAATATCAGTTATCGTTATGAATATCAGCAAGTTGCGTTAGCCAAGGCACGTTAAGACCCGGCGATGGTCATCTCGGCGACCTTGACGGTCGGACCGGTGATCGAGCTGTTGAAATCGAGGTCCGTCCCGACGGCCTCGATCGTCTCGAGGATGCGCCCCAGGTTGCCCGAGATCGTGATCTCGCTCACCGGGTAGGCGATCTGCCCGTCCTCGATCCACAGGCCGAAAGCGCCCCGCGAGATATCGCCCGTCACCGCGTTCAGGCCGTGGCCGATCGTCCGGATGAGCAGCAGCCCCTTCTTCGTACCGGCGATTATGTCCGCCGCCGGCGCCGCTCCCTGCCCCGGCTCGAGGTAGAAATTCGCCGGCCCGACGCCCCCGCCGTCGGCGCTCCCTGTCGACTGCAGCCCGAGCTTGCGGGCCGCGTAGTAGTTGCAGAGGTAGCTTTTCAGCACGCCCTTCTCGACGACCATGGTCCGCCGGCAGGGCAGGCCGTCCGAGTCGAACGGATGCGACCCCAGCGCGCCGCGCATGAGCGCATCGTCGATCACCGTGATCCGCTCGTTGCCGATCCTCTGCCCCAGCTTGCCCTCGAGGAAGGTCGCCTTCTGGTAGACCGCCGTGCCGGTGACGCACCCGAACAGGAACCCCAGGAGCCAGCCGGTCTGCGTCGGCTCGAAAAGGACCGGCGCGTTCTGGGTCGGGACCTTGCGCGGATGGAGCTGACGCACCGTCCGCTCGACGGCCTTGCGGGCGATCTCCTCGGGCGCTCCCAGGTCTTTGAAATGCCTCTTCGACGAGGACCAGGAATCCTCGACCCGGTCGTCCGTGCCGCCGGCCTGCAGCCCGACGCCGAGCCCGCAGTAGGTCTGCTCGTACTCGCCGACGAAGCCGTTGGTCAGGGCCAGGACGGAACGGATCTCGTTCGAGGAGAAGGTCGCGCCGTAGGAGTTGGTGATGCGCTTGTCCCGCAGCGCCGCCCTCTCGGTCCGGAGGGCCAGGTCGATCTTGGTCTTCGAATCCAGCCCGGCGATGGCCGGGTCGTAGAGATCGAGCCCGACGGCGTCCACCCGCTCCCCCGAGAGCGGGGCCAGCGCCGCGAACTCGTCCGGGCTGCCAAGCTCGGCCCGCCGCACCGCGTTGCGGACGAGGCGCCGCAGCGTCGCCGGGTCGAGATCGGACGAGCTGGCGTAGGCCGTCTTCGTGTCCTTGATGATCCGCACGCCGGCCGACCGTGAGCCCGCCTCGACCAGCGTCTCGATCCGGCCCTTGCGGACGTCGACGTTGAACTCGTAGCCGTCGACGATGGAGACCTCGGCCTCGCCGGCCCCGCACTTGCGGGCGTATTCGACCAGTGACTCGGCCAGGTCGCGCAGGGCCGGCGCCGGCCTGGCCGTTTCCCGCCGCTTCGCGACCTGTCTTGCCGCCGGCATCCCGCGCCGCCCCGCGACCCGCCCCGGCGCCTGTCCCGCCGCCCGCCTCACGACCGCCCTCCGACCGTCATCTTGCCGATGCGCAGCGTCGGGCAGCCGTCGTTGACCGGCACATCCTGGCCGTCCTTGCTGCACGTCCCTGTTTGCAGGCCGAAGGCCAGGTCGCCGCCGACCCGGTCGATGCGCTTCAGGATGTCGATGTTCGTCCCGATGAGCGTCGCCTGCTTGACCGGGGCCGTGAGCCGGCCGCCCTCGATGAGATAGCCGAGGGTCACGGAGAAGGTGAACTTGCCTGAGTCCTCGACCTGGCCGCCCGACAGGCTGGCGACGTAGAAGCCCTTGTCGACCGAGCGGACGATGTCCTCAGGCGCGTCCCCGCCCGCCGCGATGTAGGTGTTGGCCATGCGCGGGATGGGCCAGTGGCCGTAGTCCTGGCGCCGCCCGTGCCCCGTCAGCGCAGCGCCGCGCATCAGCCGCGACGAGAGCTTGTCCTGAAGCAGTCCGCGGACGACGCCCTTCTCGATGAGCAGGGTCCGGCGCGGCGCCGTGCCCTCGTCGTCGACGTTGTAGGAGCCGCGGAACGAGGGGATGGTCGGATCGTCGTAGATCGTGACCAGCTCCGAGCCGACCCGCTTTCCCATCTTGTTCCAGAAGATCGAGGTCTTCTTGCGGTTGAAGTCGGCCTCGAGCAGGTGGCCGACGGCCTCGTGGATGAGGACGCCGCTGTGGCCCGGGGCCAGCACGATGGGCATCTCGCCGGCCGGCGCGTCGGCGGCCCCGAGCAGGACGACCGCCTCGCGGGCCGCCCCTTCGCCGATCTGGCGCGGCGTCAGGACGTCGCGGAAGTACTCCAGGCCGACCCGGCCGCCGCCGCCCCAGAAGCCCGCCTCGCGCTTGCCGTCCTTTTCCGAGATGGCGACGCAGACGAGCTTGATCATCGGCCTGGTGTCGCGGACGAGCAAGCCCTCGGAGTTGGCGATGCAGACGTGCGTGAGCGAATCCGAATAATAGGCTTTGACCTTGGCGACGCGCGGGTCGTGTGCTTGGGCCGCGCCGTAGGCCTCGCGGACGAGCTTGATCTTCTCGCCGAGGCCCGATGCGCTCGCCGGCCGGCGGACGGCCAGCCGCTCCGAAGCCCTGGTCCGGTCGCGGAGAGGCGGGGGAGGGGCGTCGGCGCCCCGGCCGCGGGCGATGGCCGCGGCCGTCCGGGCCGTCTTGCGGACCTTGTCCATGGAGAAGTCGTTGGTGTAGCCGAACCCCGTCCGGTCGCCGCGGATGACCCGGATGCCCAGCCCCAGGCTGACGGACTCGGCCGTCTCCTTGATGATGTCCTCCTCCATGTTGACGAAGTCGTAGGTCCGGTGCTCCATGAATATCTCGGCGAACTCGCCGCCGCTCGACAGGGCCTCGCCGAGGACCGACCGCAGGTCGGCCGGGCTCAGGCCGAAGTGGTCGACGTAGGGGATGGCTTTCGGTTTCGTCTGGCGCGTCAAGATGCAGCCATGATGGCATATTTGCCGGGCGGAGGCAAACGCGGCGACAGGAACATCCCGCCTCGGGGACGGCCCCCGGCCTGCTTCCTTGACACCCGGAGGGCCCGGCGGTTTGACGCCCAAGCCCGGGAAGTCCTATAATTTACGCCTGCCATGGGAACGCAGCAGGACCTCAGACAAGCCGTCGATGCCGCCATCGCCGCCGCCCTCCGCGAGGACATGCCCGAGGGCGACATCACCTCCGAGAGCATCATCCCGGCCGAGGCCCGGTCCGAGGCTTGCTTCCTGGCCAAGGAGGACGGCGTCCTGGCCGGCCTCGACGTCGCGGCCCGGGTCTTCGCCACGATCGACCCGTCGATCATCTTCATCGCCCGGTTCAAGGAGGGCGACGCCTTCCGCCAGGGCGACAAGCTGGCCCGCGTGAAGGGGCCGACGGTCGTCCTGCTCAAGGGCGAGCGGACCGCTCTCAACTTCCTCCAGCACCTCTGCGGCGTGGCCGCGGCCACCCGCCGCTTCGTCGAGGCCGTCGCCGGCACCAGGACCAAGATCCTGGACACGCGCAAGACGACCCCCGGCCTGCGCCTGCTCGAGAAGTACGCTGTGCGCGCCGGAGGCGGCACGAACCACCGCATCTCCCTGTCCGACATGGTCCTGATCAAGGACAACCACCTCCGCTTCGTCGGCAGCGTGGCCGAGGCCGTTCGCCGGGCCCGGGCCAAGGCCCGGCCGGGCGTCCGCGTCGAGGTCGAGGCGGCCAGCCTGCTCCAGGTCCGCGAGGCCCTGGCCGCGGGCGCGGACATGATCATGCTCGACAACATGCCCACCGAGATGATGCACCAGGCGGTCACCCTGGCCGGCGGCCGCGTCCCCCTCGAGGCCTCGGGCAACATGACCCTCGACCGCGTCCGGGCCGTGGCCGAGACGGGCGTCGACTTCATCTCCGTGGGCGCCCTGACCCACTCGGCCAAGGCCGTCGACATCAGCATGGACTTCGTCAAGTGAGGCGGCCCGGATGAGCGATCGGAGCGCGCGCGAACCCGACCTCAGGGCCGACGTCCTGGTCATCGGCTGCGGCATCGCCGGGGCCTCCGCCGCCCTCGAAGCGGCCCAGGCCGGTCTGCGCGTCGTCGTCATCACCAAGGACGCCCGGGCCGAGGAATCCAACACCCGCTACGCCCAGGGCGGCATCGTCTCGTTCGCGCCCAACGACCGGCCCGTCCTGCTCAAGCACGACATCCTCGAGGCCGGCGACAGCGTGGGCGATCCGGCGGCCGTCGACATCCTCGTCGCGGACGGCCCCCGGCTCGTCCGGGAAACGCTCATCGACAAGCTCAAGATCCCGTTCACCCGGAGCTCGCCGGACGCCCTCGACTACGCCCTGGAGGGCGGACACTCGCGCCGGCGCATCCTCCATGTCGAGGACGCCACCGGCCGGACGATCGAAGACCGCTTCCTGCGGGCCCTGAGGAAAGAATCCCGGGTGACCGTCCTCACGGGACGGACGGCCGTCGACCTCATGACCGTGCCCCACCATTCGAAGGACCCGGTGGCCTATTACCGCGAGCCCCGGGCCATCGGCGCTTTCGTCCTCAACAACGCCACGGGCGCGGTCGGCCGCATCTTCGCCCCGTTCACCGTCCTGGCCACGGGCGGCTGCGGCTCCGTTTTCCTTCACACCTGCAACCCGCCCGGGGCGGACGGCTCCGGCTACGCCATGGCCTACCGCGCCGGGGCGCGCATCGGCAACATGGAGTACATCCAGTTCCATCCGACCGTCTTCATGCGCGGCTCGGGCGACGGCTTCCTCATCTCGGAATCCGTCCGCGGCGAGGGGGCCCGCCTCAAGACCAGGGACGGCAGGACGTTCATGGAGAAGTACTCGCCGCTGCGGGACCTGGCCCCGCGCGACGAGGTCTCCCGGGCCATCTACGAGCAGATGATCCTGACCAACACGAACTACGTCCTGCTCGACCTCGCCTCGTACGCCAGGCCGGATGTCATCCGCAAGCGCTTCCCGACCATCCTCAAGACGTGCCTCGAGGACGGGGTCGACATCACCCGGCAGCCCATTCCGGTCGTGCCGGCGGCTCACTACTGCTGCGGCGGCGTGCTGGCCGACGGCTGGGGCCGAACCTCGCTCAAGGGCCTCTACGCGGCCGGCGAGGTGGCCTGCACGGGCGTTCACGGCGCCAACCGCCTGGCCTCGACGTCGCTGCTCGAGGGGCTGGTCTGGGGGACGCGGGCGGCCCAGGACATCGCCGTCCGCTTCGACAGCGAGCGGCCCTGCAAGGCCTCGGAGATCTACCGCTGGCGCTATCCGAAAAAAGAGGACGACCTCGACCCGGCCCTGGTCAACCAGGACTGGCTGACCATCCGCTCGACCATGTGGAATTACGCCGGCGTCATCCGGACGCGCAAGCGCCTGGAGCGGGCCAAGGCCGACCTCGACTACCTGCGCCACCGCATCGAGCAGTTCTACCGGGCCGCCCCGGTCAACCCGGCCATCGTCGGCCTGCGCCACGGCATCCTCGTGGCCCTGATGATCACCCAGGCGGCGCTGGCCAACCCCGTCTCCCGCGGCGCCCACTTCATCAAGGAATAGGGGAGGCCGGCGGGCCGCGGATTCCAGAAGGGCCGGGTGGCGGGAACGGGCAACTTGTTCTATAATGGGCCGTTGTATTTTGTTTAACGGAGTCCCCCGATGGCCGACAAGTCCGACGTGAAGGCGACGCTCAACCTGCCGCGCACCGATTTCGCCATGAAGGCCTCCCTGGCCCAGAAGGAGCCGGAGATCATCAAGAGCTGGGAGACCGGCCGCCTTTACGAGAAGATCCTCGAGAAGCGGGCCGCCGCCGGCCGTCCGCCGTTCATCCTCCACGACGGGCCGCCCTACGCCAACGGCCACATCCACCTGGGCACGTCGATGAACAAGATCCTCAAGGACTTCATCGTCAAGTCCCAGTCCATGCTCGGCCACTACGCGCCCTATATCCCCGGCTGGGATTGCCACGGCCTGCCGATCGAGATCCACGTCGACCGGCAGCTCGGCGGCAAGAAGAAGGACATGCCGGTCATGGCCGTCCGCGAGGCCTGCCGCAAGTACGCCGAGAAGTTCATCGACATCCAGCGCGGCGAGTTCAAGCGTCTGGGCGTCCTCGGCGCCTGGGAAAAGCCCTACCTGACCATGGCCCCGGCCTACGAAGCCAAGGTCCTCGAGTACCTGGGCGCCTTCTTCGAGCACGGCGAGGTCTATAAGGGCAAGCGGCCCGTCCACTGGTGCATCCATGACCGGACCGCCCTGGCCGAGGCCGAGATCGAATACAAGGACAAGACCTCGCCCTCGATCTATGTCCGCTTTCCGGTCGTCTCCGGCCTCGGGGCCAAGTTCCCGGCCCTGGCCGGGCGCAAGGTCTCCGTCGTCATCTGGACGACCACGCCCTGGACCCTGCCGGCCAACATGGCCGTCGCCTTCCATCCCGACCACGAGTACGTCGCGGCCGAGGCCGGCGGCGAGGTCTTCATCCTGGCCAGGCGCCTCCTGCCAGTCGTCGCCGGGGAGCTCGGCTGGCCGGAGCCCAAGGTCCTGGCCTCGTTCCCTGGCCGCGCCCTCGAGGGGCTCAAGGCCCGCCACCCGTTCATCGACCGTGATTCGGTCTTCGTCCTGGCCGAGTACGTCACCCTCGAGGACGGCACGGGCTGCGTCCACACGGCGCCCGGCCACGGCCACGACGACTACCTGACCGGCCTGGCCTACGGCCTCGACATCTACACGCCGGTCGACGACGAGGGCCGGTTCACGCCCGAGGTGCCGCGCTACGCCGGCCTGCAGGTTTTCGAGGCCAACGCCCTCATCACCGCCGACATGAAGCGGGACGGGACGCTGCTCAAGGAGACCCAGATCACGCACTCGTACCCCCACTGCTGGCGCTGCAAGAACCCGGTCATCTTCCGGGCCACCGAGCAGTGGTTCATCTCCATGGACAAGGGCGGGCTGCGGACCAAGGCCCGCCAGGCCATCGCCCAGGTCAACTGGATCCCCGAGTGGGGCCAGGACCGCATCGACGGCATGGTGGCCGGCCGGCCCGACTGGTGCATCTCGCGCCAGCGCTCCTGGGGCGTGCCCATCCCGGCCTTCAGGTGCCGGGCCTGCGGCGCGCCGCTGGCCTCGGCGGGCGTGGCCCGCCATGTCGCCGGCATCTTCGCCGTCGAGGGCTCGGACGCCTGGTTCGTCCGCGACGCCGCCGCGCTCGTCCCGCCCGGCGCCGCCTGCGCCTCCTGCGGCGGGACGGATTTCGAGAAGGAATACAACATCCTCGACGTCTGGTTCGAGTCCGGCTCGTCCCAGAACGTCATCGAGCGCGCCCCCGGCCTGTCCTGGCCGGCCGACGTCTACATCGAGGGCCATGACCAGCACCGCGGCTGGTTCAATAGCTCGCTCCTCGTCGGCGTCGACGCCAAGGGCGGCAGCCCCTTCCGGACCTGCATCACCCACGGCTTCATCCTCGACGAGCAGGGAAGGGCCATGTCGAAATCGATGGGCAACGTCATCGAGCCCGGCGAGATCATCAAGCGCAGCGGCGCCGAGATCGTCCGGCTCTGGGCGGCCATGCTCAACTACAAGGAGGACGCCCGCTTCGGCCCGGAGATCGAGCAGCGGCTGGTCGAGGCCTACCGCAAGATCCGCAACACCTGGCGCTTCCTCCTCGGCAACGTGGCCGACTTCGTGCCCGGCCGCGACGCCGTGGCCGAGGCCGACCTCGTCGACCTCGACCGCTGGATCCTCCACCGTTTCGAGGAGGTCCGGGCCCGGGTCGTCAAGTCCTACCGGGAATTCGAGTTCCACCCGATCCTCCACGATATCCTCGACTTCTTCACCGTCGATCTGAGCGCTTTCTATCTCGACGTCGTCAAGGACCGGGCCTACTGCTCGGCCAAGGACGCGCCGGAGCGGCGCTCGGCCCAGACGGCCATGTTCACGATCCTGCACGACTCGCTGCTGCTCATGGCCCCCGTCCTGTCGTTCACGGCCGAGGAAGCCTGGGCCTTCGTCCCGGCCTTCGAAGGCAAGGACCCGTCGATCCACCTGGGCGAGTTCCCGGGCCCCACGGACTGGCTGAAGTCCGCCCCGCGCGGCTTCACCGCCGACATGGAGCGCCTGCTGACCGTCCGCGAGAAGGCCCTCAAGGAGCTGGAGAAGGCCCGGGAATCGAAGCTGATCGGCAACTCCCTCGAGGCCCGGGTGACGCTGAAGGCCTCCCCGGCCGACGCCGGCTTCCTCGAGGCGCGCCGGGCCGGCCTGGCCGCGCTCTTCATCGTCTCCCAGGTCGAGGTCGAAAAGGCCCCGGGCGGCGCGGAGCTGGTCATCGCGGTCGACAAGGCCGCGGGCGCCAAGTGCGAGCGCTGCTGGAACTACTCGACCTCCGTCGGGACGAGCCCGGACTGCCCGGCCCTGTGCGCCCGCTGCGCCCGGGCCGTCAAGGCAGGCCGGGCATGAAGGCGAACGGCCCGTACTTCCTGCTGGCGGGCGCCCTGATCGCCCTGGACCAGGCGACCAAGAACCTCGTCGCCCGCAAGCTCCCGCTCTACGACTCCGTGCCGGTCATCCCCGGCTTCTTCAACATCACCCGCGTCCACAACAAGGGCGCCATCTTCGGCACCTTCTCCCAGACGGGCAACACGCTCGTCTTCGCCCTGCTGACGGCGGCCTCGCTGGCCGCCCTGGCCTTCGTCGTCTACTACTTCTTCAAGACGCCCGCCTCGGACAAGCTCATGAAGGTCTCCCTGACCCTGATCATGGCCGGGGCGGTCGGCAACCAGTTCGATCGGCTCGTCCGCGGCTACGTCGTCGACTTCCTCGACTTCTACGTCGGGAAAGCCCATTGGCCGTTCTTCAACGCGGCCGATTCCTGCATCACCATCGGCGCGTGCCTGATGCTCGTCGTCCTGTTCAGGAGGAAACCCGCATGTTCCCCGTCCTCGTGAAGATCGGCCCCCTGACCGTCCACACCTACGGCTTCATGATGGCCGTCGGGGTGGCCTTCGCCCTGTGGTTCATATTCCGGCAAGCCAAAAAGGCCGGCCTGGACGCCGACCGGATCATGGACGCCTCCTTCTACACGATCATCGTCGCGCTCGTCGGGGCCAAGCTCATCCTGTTCCTCAGCAACATCTCCTATTACACGGCCTATCCCAAGGAGCTCCTGTCGCTGGCCCAGTCGGGCGGCGTCTTCCAGGGCGGCCTGACCTTCGGCGTGGTCTTCGCCCTGTGGTACTTCCACCGCCGGAAGATCCCGACCTGGAAGACGGCCGACGTCATCGTCCCGGCCCTGGCCCTGGGCCACGGCTTCGGCCGGATCGGCTGCTTCAGCGCCGGCTGCTGCTACGGCCGGGAGTGCGCCGCGCCCTGGGCGGTCACCTTCACTAGCAAGTACGCGGCCCAGCTGACCGGCGTCCACCTCGAAACGCCCATGCACCCGGTCCAGCTCTACGAGGCGGCCCTCAACTTCGTCAACTTCGTCGTCCTGTACTTCATACTGAAGAAGAAGAGGTTCGACGGCCAGGTCTTTGCCTTCTACATCATCAACTACTCCGTCATCCGCTTCTTCACCGAGTACTTCCGCGGCGACCACGGCGACAAGGCCTACTTCCTGCGCGGGGCGACCGCCTTCGCCAGCCTGTCCTACCCGCAGCTCTACTGCCTGCTCGGGCTCATCGCCGGGGCCGTCTTCTATGTCATCATGAAGAGGCGACAGGTTGCCCACAGCTGATTTCGTGGCCGGGCCCGAGGCCGACGGCGGCCTGCGGCTCGACGTTTTCCTGGCCGACCGGATCGAGGGCCTGTCGCGGGCCCAGGTCCGCAAGGCCATCGACGCCGGCGGCGCGCGGGTCGGTACGTTCACGCGGAAAGCCGGCTACAAGATCAAGCCCGGGGACCGCGTCCACGTCGAGTACCGGATCCCCGAGCCGGAAGGCGTCCTCGTCGCCCAGAACATCCCCCTCAAGATCATTTACGCCGACCCTGACGTCATAGTCATCGACAAGCCGCCGCACCTCGTCGTCCACCCGGGGCCGGGCCATCCGTCGGGGACGCTGGTCAACGCCCTGCTCCATCACTTCCCGGAGGTCGCCGCCGTCGGCAGCGGGGAGCGTCCGGGCATCGTCCACCGCCTGGACCAGGACACCTCCGGGGTCATGGTCGTAGCCCGCTCGAGCCGGGCCTTCTCCTACCTCCGCGACCAGTTCAAGCGGCGCGTGGTCTGGAAGACCTACCTGGCCCTGGTCTGGGGCCGGATGTCGGACACCGCGGGCAAGCTCGACTGGCCGCTCGGACGGCACCCCACGGAGGGCTCGCGGATCTCCATCCGGGCCCGGAGCCCTAAACGGGCCGAAACCTTCTTCCAGGTCCAGCGGGCTTTCGTGGATACCACGCTGCTCGAGGTCAAGCCGGTCACGGGCCGGACCCACCAGATCCGCGTCCATATGGCCGCGGCCGGGCACCCCGTCTGCGGCGACCCGGTCTACGGCCGGAAGCGCGAGCCGCGCGAGTTCCCCCGCATCTTCCTCCACGCCCACACGCTGTCCTTCCTCCACCCGGACAACGATAAGCGGCTGACCTTCGCTTCGCCCCTGCCGCCCGATCTGGAGGCGGTCATCGCCCGCGAGCTGTCCCTGAAGACCTGAACGGGGCAGGATCCCTCAGAGCCCGCCGAGCTTCTTGCGGAGACTGTCCTTCTCGGCTTCGACCTGGCGCAGGATCTGGCGGTAGCCGGGGTGGTTGAGGATGACCCCGCAGACCGGGCCCAGCGGGCCGTTCAGGAGCGGGAAGGGGTAATCGACCCGGTGCAGCCTCCGCCGGGAGATCTCGAGTCCCGCCCGGATCTCGGCCAGCATCTCGTCGGGGAGGCAGAGAAAAGCATATACGGCGGTCGCGTCCATCCCCGGGACAGGCGAGTGGTTCCGGAAAGCCCGCAGGGCTCCGATGGCCTTGTCTTTCTCTCCCTCGGCCGCCCAGAGGACGGCCTGGGCCAGGCGGACGTCCGGGTCCTCCGGGGCCAGGACCATGGCGACCGTGATCTCGTGCCGGGCCCCCTCCAGATCATTCAGCAGCAGCAGGGACCGGGCATGCACGGCAAACGCCCGGGCGCTGGCCGGATTCATCACGCAGAGCCTGGCCGTATCCCGCTCGGCTGCGCCGAACTGACCCGCCAGCGTCTCGTAGAAGGCCCTAAGGCGGTAGGCCCGGGTCGACCGGTCGCCCAGGTCGATCGCCCGGGTCAGGTAGAAGACGGCCCTGTCCGCCAGGCCGATATGTCCGAGGAAAGCCCCGGTGTAATAGTTCACCTCGAGTTCGGCGGGAGCCAGGTCGCGGGCCTTCTTGAACCAGGCATAGGCTTCGTCCACGTTGCCGCTGAGAAGCTGCGTCCAGCCGGCGCCGAGGAGCGCCTCGGGCAGGCCCGGGTTCAAACGCAGGGCCTCCCGGTAAGCGGCGGCCATGGCCTCGAGAGCGGCCTGGTCGCTGCCGCCGGAGCCATAATACTCGTTCTGATAACAATGCCCCAGGCCGAAATGGGCGCGCGCGCTGCCCGGCCGGGCCGCGATGGCCTGGCGATAGAGGCCGACGGCCTGCCGCAGCCGCTCCGGGTCGAATTCCGAGACGGAAGCCCGCTCGGCCGCCTGGGCCTCCTCGAGGAACGGTCCGGGGTCGTCGCCGGCTGCCTTCAGGCCCGGCTCGAGGCCAGGGGAGCGGCCTGGGGACGCGGTCAGGCCCAGGGCGGGGAGAAGCTTGTCCGCGACGAGGGGCGCCAGGTCCAGGGGATCCTCGCCGGCGCTGACCGATGCGCTGGCGGGCCGGTCACTCGGGCCGAAGAGGTCATAGCTCAGCGTCCAACCGCCGGCTTTCTTCCAGAAATGGCCGACGAAAAGATGGGTCGCTTCCGTCCTTCTCATCAGGGACCGGATCAGGGATTCGGACGGGTCAACGCGGCCGGAGGCGTCGAGGGCCTTCAGGGATTCCGCCACCGCCGGCGCGTTGACGACCGCGAGGCCCTCCCCGGTCTTGGCCCTGATCTCGGCGATGATCCGGCGCTGGAGCCGGCCGCCGAGGACCTCGCGCCCGGCGTCCCCCGTATCGTTGAGGACCGGCAGGACGGCCAGGGAGACGGGCGGCCTCGACGGAGCATCGACGCTTTTCTTCAGCCGTCCGGCCCGCAGGGCCACGAAGACCGTCACGATCAGAACAACGAGGTAGCCGACCGCGAGGCCCGCCCGCATGATCAGCCGGCGCCGCGACGACGGCAGGCCGTGATGTTTCGCTCTTCTGAGCCACTGGTCGAGCTCTTCCGAATCGGCATAGACCCGGGACTTGGGCGAATCATCGACGCGGTGGATGGGCAGCCCGGCCTCGCGTTCCAGGCGCTGGCAGGTGCGGATGCTGTGGTTCAGGTAGTCCGCGACGGCCTTCCAGGAATCGAGAATGACCCCTGATCCCATTCCTGCTTTCCCCGAAAAAATTGTAGCGGACCCGCCTTTGGAAAGCAAGAGGGGCCCGGGGAACCAGGGGCCCCGGCCTCGGGCCTAATTGACGATGATGTACCTGAAGTTCCCCTGGGCCAGGGCGTCCGCGGCATAAGCGCTGATCTGCCCGGGAGGCGCCGGACCTTCGCAGTTCATCTCGAGCAGCAGGTACCGGACCGACTGGAAGGTCAGGGACGAGCCCGGCAAGAGCGGCACGGCGACCCCGGCGAGCATGTGCTCCGGCACGCGGATCAGGATGACCCGGTAATTCGAGAGCCGGAGCCAGAGCGCCGCGAAGAGCACGGCCTTGGAATCGCAGTCGCCGTTGTCGTCGACGAGAACCCGGAGCGGCACATCGACCCCCGAGCAGAACCGGCCGCCGTCCACGGCCGGGGTCGGCCGGTAGGGGATGGCCTGAACGAAGGAATGCAGGGCGGCCAGCAGACCGGCCTTGGACGGCCCGAAGGACCGCCGGAAGGCCTCGGCGATCGGCTTCATCCGGGCCGAGCTGGCCCGGACGAGGCGCCGATAATCGACGGCCAGGCCGCCCGATGCGAGCCGCATGCCATGGGCTTCGGCGTACTTCTTCAATTCTGCCCGAAGGCGCTCCTCCACCTCCTTATGGGTGGCCTCCCACCGCTGCTCGAAAGCCGATATGATGCTCGCCGCCTCGGCTTCGCCCGCCGTCCACTCGGGCAGGTCGGACTTCAGGACGAATTCGAAATCCCTGGCCGGAGCCTGGCTGACCTGGAAGCCGGCGGGGACGGGCGCATCGGAGACGGCTCGCTTGGCGATGTCAAGGGCGGACAGGCCCCGTTCCCGGCGGATGCGGGCCTCGGCCTCGAGAAGATGCCGCCTCAGATCCTCGATCGGGAATCCCAGGGCCTGCTCGGACTCCGCCAGGTCCGCATCCGATATGGCCAGCTCGATCGACCGGACCAAGCCCTTCGTGTCCGTCCATCGGTAGGCAATCCGGCAGCCGCCGGGCACGATCGTCTTCCGGACCGAGCGGTCCGGGTCCGCGCTCCCGGGCCCGGTCCCCGGCCGGGCGAACGCGTAAAGGGCCGCCCACAGGACGAGCGCGCCCCCGACGATCTTTTCCCGCCAGGAATGCATCCGGCACCTCCCCCGATACCGGCCGCCGTGAATCTCGGCGCGGCAACCCGGGATTCAAGAGCCTGACGCATCATGGCCGACGGGCGCCGCGACGCTTCGCATCGCGTTGCTTCCGGGGCCGGGCGGCCGCGGCGGCGCTGCCGGGGCGCTATCCGGGAACGTTCACCTTTTTGAACGAACGTGATATTCCTGAACGCCGGGGGAGGGCCGGGAGGGAGGAAGCGAAGCGGCCTCGAACACGCGGACGGGCGTGATGCCAAGCTTGCGGAGCTTGTAATGCAGCGTCGTCGGCTTGATCCCGAGGATCTTTGCCGCCTGGTTCTGCCGGCCGTTCGTCTGTTCCAGCACATAGACGATGATGTCCCGCTCGAGCCGGTCGAGGGCTTTCTTCAGGCCGGCGCGGTCGTCCAGGCAGACGTGGCGGACGTAAAGCGAGATGAGCTCCCGGGACAGGGCCGCCGGGCGGGCTTCAGGCTGCCCATCCTGTCCGGCCCCCTGCTTCCCGGCTTCGTTCGGCTGGATCATGTCTTTCCCGGACCCTGCGGCCGTCGCTCTCCAATAATTTCAATCCACTTGAAAACATTAGATCGCCGCACGCCGATGGCAAGTGGAAAAATGCGACTGGGATGAGCGGAAGTGCGACAGGGATGCGCCAGACAGCGTGTTTTCGCCTCGCTCTGGTTACGCGGGTCCCGACGCGTTCATCGTCCCCAGGCACTCTCTTTATGCCGCTGACCCGTTCCTGAAAACGGGGCTATTTCCCGTCGAATATCGGGCTTCTCTGAAGAGAAACGGTTAGAACGCGTGAGAAGGGCGCCGAAAGAGGGGCGGAGGCGACCCCCGAGCCCTGCGGCGCCCTCCGTCATAACGTGGATATTCCTCTTGAGCCCGATGCCCTTTTTGGGTAAAATAGCCTTTCGTTTTCGCCGAGAATCCCAGGAGGCTCGAGGATGAAAGACTATTCGGCCGAAGCAATAAGAAATATCGTCCTGGCCGGGCACGGCTCTTCGGGGAAGACGACGCTCGCGTCGGCCTTCCTGTTCGATGCCGCGGCGACCAACCGGCTGCTCAAGGTCGACAAAGGCAACACCATCACCGACTACGATCCCGACGAGATCGAGCGCAAGATCTCGATCAACGCGACGCCCTGCTTCTGCGAGTGGGCCAGCCACAAGATCAACGTCATCGACACGCCCGGCTACAGCAACTTCCTCTGGGACACCCGGGCCGCCCTGCGGGCCGTCGACGGGGCCGTCGTCCTGATCGACGCCGTGGCCGGGGTCGAGGTCGGCACCGAGAAGGTCTGGGAGATGATCGAGGAGCGCGGCCTGCCGCGCCTTTTCGTCATCAACAAGATGGACCGCGAGAACGCCAACTTCGGCCGCGCCCTCGAATCCGTCCGCGAGTTCTTTGGCCGCCAGGCCGTCCCGGTCCAGCTGCCGATCGGCGAGGAGAAGAACTTCGCCGGCGTCGTGGACATCGTCGAGCGGAAGGCCTACCTCTTCGAGAAGGATGAGAGCGGCAAGATGACCGAGGCGGCCGTCCCCGAGGCCCTGGCCGGCGAGGTCGAGCGCCGCTACAAAGAGCTGATGGAGATGGTCGCCGAATCCGACGAGAAGCTCATGGAGAAGTATTTCGACAAGGGCGAGCTCGCGCCGGAGGAGTTCAAGGCCGGCCTCAAGAAGAGCATCCGCCGCCACCAGATCTACCCGGTCTTCGCGGCCTCGGGCCTGGCCAACATCGGCGCCCAGCCGCTCATCGACGGCGTCATCGCCTACCTGCCGTCGCCGGTCGAGGCCGGGGCGGTCAAGGCCGCGATCAAGGGCGAGGACAAGGCCGTCGCCCCCTCGGCCGACGGCCCGTTCGCGGCCATCGTCTTCAAGACCATCTCCGACCCCTACACGGGCCGGATCTCCCTGATGCGCGTCTTCTCCGGCCGGGTCAACCCCGACGGCGCGGTCTATAACCCCAACCGCGACGCCGACGAGAAGCTCGGCGGCCTCTTCTTCCTCCAGGGCAAGGAGCAGATCGCGGCCGGCCAGGCCAAGGCCGGCGACATAGTGGCCACGGCCAAGCTCAAGGTCACGGCCACGGGCGACACGCTCTGCGTCAAGGGCTCCGGGATCGTCTTCCCGGACATCAACTTCCCGCTGCCGTCCATCTCCTTCGCCATCGAGCCCAAGACCAGGGCCGACGAGGACCGCATCTCCCAGGCCACCCACCGCATCACCGAGGAGGACCCGACGGTCCGCATCGAGCGCGACCCCAACACCTCCCAGCTCATCATCTCCGGCAACGGCGAGCTCCACGTCCGCATCATCACCGAGCGGCTGAAGAAGCGCTACAACGTCGACGTCGACCTCAAGCCGCCCAAGATCTCCTACCTCGAGACGATCAAGGGCAAGTCCGACGTCCAGGGCCGGCACAAGAAGCAGACCGGCGGCCGCGGCCAGTTCGGCGACTGCTGGATCAAGTTCGAGCCCCTGCCGCGCGGCAAGGACTTCGAGTTCGAGGACAAGGTTTTCGGCGGGGCCATCCCGCGCAACTTCATCCCCTCGGTCGAGAAGGGCCTCCAGGAAGCCCGCAAGAAGGGCGTGCTGGCCGGCTACCCGACGGTCGATTTCAAGGCCATCCTCTACGACGGGTCCTACCACGATGTCGACTCGTCCGACATCGCCTTCAAGATCGCGGCCAACAAAGCCTACAAGAAGGGCATCCGCGAGGCCAAGCCGACCCTGCTCGAGCCGGTCATGAACGTCGAGATCTACACGCCCGAGGCCTACATGGGCGACATCATGGGCAACCTCAACGGCCGGCGCGGCCGGGTCCAGGGCATGGAGCAGAAGGGCCCCATGCGCGTCCTCAAGGCCCAGGTGCCGATGTCGGAGATGCTCGACTTCGAACCGACCCTGACCTCGATCACCGGCGGCCGCGGCTCCTTCCTCATGGAGTTCTCGCACTACGAGGAAGCGCCCTCGAACATCCAGCAGAAGATCATCGCCGAAGCGGTCAAGGAAGGCCGGGTCAAGCCCGAAGAAGAGGACTGACCGGTCCTTAAGCCGCCGGCTTCTTCGTCCCCTTGACGAAGATAAGGAGCAGGGCGGCCGCCGCCGTCAAGCCCAGCGAAAGAACGAAGGGGGCCTGTCTGCCCATCTTGTCCCAGAGGACGCCGGCCGCCATGGAGGCCGGGAAGGCGCACACGCCGATGACCATCTGGAATCCCCCCAAGACCGAGGCCCGGTAGGCGTCTGGCGCGAGCTCGGCGGCGATCGTCTTCTGGACCGGGTCGAGGGCGGCCTTGTGGACGCCGTAGAGGACGAACAGCAGGCCGACGGCCGCCAGGCCGCGGGCGAATATGACTCCGGTGCAGACGACGGCCCAGGCGCCGAGGGCCAGGAACATGACGGGCTTGCGCCCGATCCGGTCCGAGAGCCGGCCGAAGGGGTAGGACAGGAAGGCGGCCACGGCCGAGTAGACGAGGAAGAGGACGGGGATGGCGCCCGTCTTGAAGCCCTCCGACTTGGCGTAGAGGAGCAGGAACGAATAGGTGAAGGCGCCCAGGGCGAAAACGGCGTTGAGGACGATGTAGAGGGACAGGTTCCTGCCGACGTCCTTGAACGACAGGCCCTTGAAGACCCGGGCCACCGGGGTTCTTTCCTCCCGGATGTTCCGCAGGATGAGCAAGACGGCGACGATGGAGGGGATGGCGGCCAGGGCGAAGAGGAGCCGGTAGCCCAGGACGCTGAAGAAGGCGATGGAGATGAGGATGCCGGCGACGGACCCGGAGTAGTCCATGGCCCGGAGCAGGCCGAAATTACGGCCCCGGTTCGCGTCAGTCGAGATATCGGCCAGCATGGCGTCCCGCGGAGCGCCGCGGATCTTGCCGGCCCGGTCGAGGACGCGGAAGGGGATGAGGTGCTGCCAGACCGACGAGGCGGCGTAGCCCAGCCGCGAAACCGCGCCGCAGAGATAGCCGGTCCAGATGAAGACCTTGCGCTTGCGGATCTTGTCCGAATAGTAGCCGGCGACGGCCTGCGACAGCGAGACGACGGCTTCGCCCAGGCCGTCGAGAAAGCCGAGCGCGGCCATGTTGGCCTTGAGGACCTGGGTGACGAAGAGGGGCCAGACGGGGTTGATGATGTCCGAGCCCATGTCGTTGAGGAACGAGGCCCAGGCGAACGTGCGGATGGTCTCGCGGGTCCCTGGCGGCGCCGCGGCCTTCGTCCCGGCAAGAGGTTCTTGCGGCATGGACGATAATTATAGCGCGTCGGCAGGGAAAAAGAACTATCCCGGACGCGTTGACAGGTCCGGAAGGCCGCGGATATGATACGGGGGCAATCCGCCGGACGGAGGGTCTCATGACGCATTTCCAGCGCGCCGCGGGCTTTGTTTTCCTGATCGCCTGCATCCTTGCCGTCGCTCCCGGCTTCGCCCAGGCCCCGGCGTCGCCCTCGACCCCGGCTCGGGGCCAGGAGGCGGACAAGCCCGCCGCGGACAAGCCCGATCCCACGCTGACTCTCAAGATCGGCGATCCCCGGCTCAGGGACAAGGTCATGGCCGTCGCGCCGGGCGATATCCTCTCCGGGCGGACCGGCCGGCCCCTGGGCTTCGAGCGGATGGCCGACGAGATGATGGCCGCCCGGATCGTCCACGTCGGCGAGACCCACAACTCGATGCCCATGCACGAGGTAGAGTTCCAGGTCATCCGGGCCCTCTACGCCAGGGACCGGCGCCTGGCCATCGGCCTGGAGATGATCCCCGTGACCCTCCAGGAGGCCCTCAACAGGTGGACGGACAGCATCCTGACCAGGGACGAGCTCCTGCGCCAGCTCAACTGGTATGTCACCTGGAACTTCAACTTCGGCTACTACGAGAAGATCTTCGACTTCGCCCGGGAGCACCGGCTGCCGGTCTACGCCCTGAACGCGCCGGGCGAGGTCATCAACACGATCCGCATGGGCGGCTGGGAGGCCCTGAGCGACGCCGAGAAGGCCTTCTTCCCGGGGCCTCCCGATCTCGCGAACCAGGACCATCGGACGCTCATCAGGACGGTCTTCGAGTCCTCCGACATCCCGGAGGCGATGAAGGGCGCCGGACTCGACATGATGTTCGAGGGCCTCTATCGGGGCCAGTCGGCCTGGGACGAGGTCATGGGGGCGAACGCGGTCAGGGCGGCCCAGGCCGAGGGGCGGCGCGTCGTCGTCTGCGCCGGTTCGGGGCATCTCCTCTACAACCTGGGCCTGAACCGGCGCGCTTTCGAGCGGTCGAAGCTGCCGTTCAGGACGGTCATCGCCGTCGAGGTCCCGGCCGGGAAGAAGGACCTGACGGTCAGCCGGGCGATCGGCGACTATGTTTTCGGCCTGGCGGCGCAGGACAAGCCCGCCTTCCCGAACATCGGCCTGGGGCTCAAGAAGGTCGAGGGCCTGGAGAACCTGGTCGTCGACCCGAAGCCGGCCGAGGGCGCCTCGAGCCGGGCCGGCTTCGAGAAGGGCGACGTCATCCTGTCCGTCGACGGGAAGGCTTACACGGACATCAACGAGCTGCGGATGGAGCTGGCCAAGCTCCGCTGCGGCGGCGAGGTCAGGTTCGAGGTCCTGCGGGCCGGCGCGGTCAAGGACGTCGCGCTCAAGTGCGAGCGGTCCGCGGCGCCCGCAGTGGCCGCGGACAAGGAATTGCCTTAACATACTTCCGCTCCAGGAGAAAAGACCCATGAAGCGATTCAATTCGGCGCAGATATCGGCGATCGCGATCCTCACCGGCTGCCTGATGGCGATCGGGGCGGCCTCCGCCGGGACCGCGGAAGAACGGCCCCGGGCCGCCGGGCAGGCCATCTTGAAGACCCCCGCGGAACTGGCCGACTATCGTGAATACAGCCAGAACGAGGCCGTCGCGGCGTTCCTGAGCGGCCTCGCCGCGGCTTCCGACCGGGTCGCCGTTTCGACCGCCGGGCGGAGCCTGCCGGCCGACGCGTATGGCGCCCGGGAGATCTTCCTGGCCGTCCTCAGCGCGAACGGCGCGGCGACGCCCGGGGCGCTCGACCGGAAGAAGCCGACCGTCCTCCTCACGGCCGCCCAGCACGGCAACGAGCAGTCGGCCAAGGAAGCCGTGCTCCGGCTCGTCCGGGACCTGGCCGTCGGAGAGCTCCGTCCGCTCCTCGACAAGATCAACGTCCTGGCCATGCCCCAGACCAATCCCTACGGCAACTTCATGGACGTCCGGGTGAATGAGCTCGACCTGGACATGAACCGCGACCACGTCAAGCTCGAAGCCGAGGGCGTGCGGGCCATCCACCGGGTTTTCCGCCGCTGGACGCCCGAGGCGACGATCGACGTCCACGAGAAGGGCGACGATTATTACCGGGTATCCATCGGCTGCGTTTCCAACGCCAACATCGGCAAGGACCTGCAGGAGTTCTCGCGATCGGTCCTTCTGGCCGAGATCGAGAAGGCCCTGAAAAAAAAGGGCGTGGCCTTCCACGAATACCTGGTCACCGAGGACCTCGGCCTGGACACGTCGTCGGGCGCGGCCTATGCCCAGGGGGCGTCCGGCCCGCGCGAGGAGATGAAGCGCTTCTCGACGACCGACCTCAACGACGGCCGCAACAGCCTGGGCATCTTCGAGACGCTGTCCTTCATCCAGGAAGGCGCGTCGCGCCACGATATCGGGACGCTCGAGGCCCGGACGGGCTGGCAATACCAGGGTTTGAGGGCCTGGCTCGAGTCGGTCGCCGGCCACGCCGCGGACGTCCTGGAGATGGTCCGCCGGGACCGGGCCCGGCTGCTCGAGCGGGCCGCCGTCCGGGACGCGGCCGATCCCGTCCACCTGCGGATGAAGTTCGCCCGCGACCCGAAGGAGCCCCAGCTGCTGCTCAAGGCGTTCGAGACGGTCGAGCCGCCAATCCGGGGCGTCCTCAAGGTCGACAAGAAGGCGGGGGAGACCCTCACGGCCGCCGACATCGCCCCCTATCCCGCGCCGCGGAACGTCAAGATCGTCGACGAGGTGGTCAAGAACTGGTTCCCGAACGTCGAGCCGACGCTTTCGGTGGCCAGGCCGCGCGGCTACATCGTCCGCGGCGACCGGCTCGATATCGTCGAGGCCCTGCTCGGCCTGGGCGTCGAGGTGGGACTCGTCGTCAGGGACGGGGTGGCGAGCGCCGAAGCCTACGACGTTAAGGAGATCGTCCCGGCCGGGCTCGATTACCTGGCCCCGGAGAAGATCGCCGTCGCCGCCAGGGCCGTCGAGGTCCCGGTCCGGAAGGGCGATTTCTACGTCGATTGCGTCCAGCCGGCGGCCAACCTCGTGCCCTGCCTGCTCGAGCCGCAATCGGAGTTCGGCCTCATCCGCTACTGGAAGTTCAAGCTCGTGCCGGAAGCCGGCGGCGTCTTCGAGATCCTGCGCTTCACGGGCAAGACGGCGCCCGCCGTCGTTCCCTACAAGCGTTGGGAATAGGCAGGACCCGCCCCGGGCCCGGGCGGCGCGAAAGCCCGGGGTGGGCGGCCGGCCGGCGCTAGCCGAGCCGCTTGATCATCTCCAGCACGCCGGCCGGCGGCTTGGGCCGGCCGAGGAGCTCGCGGGCTTTGAGCCGGTCCTCCTTGCGGCCGAGCTTTTCCAGGACAAGCCCGCCGTAATATCCGTAGGGCTGGTTCTCGTCCCAGTATCTCAGCGTGTAATCGCGGATGGACTCGCGCAGGGCCGCGGCCTTGTCCTTCTCGCCCATCTTGTCGCGGCAGAGGGCGATGAGATAGTCCTGCATCCGGCTGTCGGGGTGGAAGGGGGCGCCGGTGCCGAGCTTCTCCGGGTAGAGCTTGGAGAGCTCGAAGGCCTGCGCGGCCTCGGCCCAGGCGGCCTTCTTCATGGCCTCGAGGCCGATCCCGACGTGGGCCCGGACGTAGAGCCCGTGGATGTCGCTCGCGCCTTCGTAGGGAAGGGCGGCGACGGCATCGAGGACGGTCGCGGCCTCGTGGGGATCGCCGGCGGAGAGCAGCGCCTCGGCCAGGTCGACCTGGAGCGGGACCTCTGCCGGGAAGTCGGCCGCCGCTTTCCGGGCCGCGCCCAGGGCCTCGGCGGCCTTGCCCTGCCGCAGGAAGCAGGCGGTCAGGGCGTGGCGGGTCCGCCAGGCGGCAGCGTCGATCTCGACCGCCCGCCGGTAGTCCGCGACGGCGCGCTCCGGGTCGGTCTTCTCCAGGAAGGCGCCGCGGGCGATGTAGAACGGCGCGAAATCGGCGTTCTCGATCATCTCCAGGAGGTCGCTCGACTCATCGAGGCGGCCCTTGCCCCAGAGGATCAGGGCCAGGTAATACTTGGGCTTCCAATCCGCCGGCCTGGCGGCCAGGGCCCAGGAGAAGACGGCGATCTCCTCCTCGCGGAATGGAAAGACGAGGAGCGGCGAGGCCGACGAGGCCTTCTCGAGACAGGCGGCGCTCTCGGCCGGGGCGCTCTCGCGCAGGAGATAGGCCAGGGTATAGAGGACCGTCGTCTGGGCCGGGGCCGCCTTCAGGGCTTCGACCGCGTCGGCGTCCAGGCCGAGGCGGCGATAGAACGCGGCCATCTCGAGCCAGGTCTCGTGCGGCAACTCGCTGCGGATCAGGGACTTGCAGGCTTCGAGGTCCCCGGCCTTGCGGCTGTGGAGGTACTTCTCGAAGCGGGCCAGGTGGTCGAGCGGATCGACCTCGAGGAGCCAGGCCAGGACGCGGTTGGCGTCGGACTCGCGGCCGGCCAGGCGGTCGGCCAGGGCCAGGACCTCGAGCGCGTTGATGTTCAGATCGTCGGCGACCAGGGCCTTGAGGGCGTACTCGACCGCGGCCGGATAGTCCTTTTCGACCAGGGCGATCTCGGCCTGCTGGACCCTGGCCACGGCCTCGAACTGCGGCGAGCGGGCCGCCCAGCCGAGGGTCTCCCTGGCGTCGATGAGGCGGCCCAGGCGGCGGGCCGCCACGGCGTAGACGTAATTGGCCTCGGGATCGTACATCGACACGGACAGGGCCCTGCCGGCCAGCTCGAGGGCCTTGGCCGGCTCGCCCCTGCGGGTATAGAGCTCGGCCGCCCGGGCCAGGGCCCGGACATGGAGAGGCTCCGCGGCCGCGGCGGCCAGGTACTTGTCGAGGGCCTCGGGGAGGCGGCGTTCCCGCTCGAGGCCGCGGGCCTGCAGGAACAGGGCCTCGGCCGAGCCGCCCGACGGCGCGCTGAAATGGATCGGCCGCTCGAGGTCGCCGGCGCCGGGCGCGCTCGCGTAGAGGAGCTGGGCGCCCAGCCGGACCTCGAGGGAGGCGCCGGCGGGCGTGCCGGCCAGGGCGACATTCTTCTTCCAGGTCTGCTCGGGCCGGAGGGCGACGCGTTCGCGGAAGATCTCCTTGCCGGCCGCCGTTACGGACAGGTCGCCGGCGAGGGGCCGGATCGCGTAGAGACCGAGATCCAGCGTGTCGCCGCCGCGGACGGCGCTGAGCGCGGCCTCGGGCGTGGCCCTGGTCATGGGCCCGATGCCGCGGTAGGGGAACCAGTGTTCCTGCCAGCGGTCGGCCGAACCCGGGGCGAAATCGCCGTGGTCGGACTGGTTGAGCAGGCGGCCGGCCTGGGGCTCGGTGTACTGGCCGTCCTTGTCGGTCAGCAGGTCGACCCAGATCTCGCCAGAGCGCGAGAGGTCCCAGATCCAGACCTTGCGCCCCGGCATGTCCTCGTAGGGGGACCAATGGCCGAAGCCGGCGTCGGCCTTCTCATACCAGCCGCCGTAGAAATCGGCATACTGGCCGACCGTGAAGTAGCTCTTGGAGCCAGGCGTGGCGTTGTTACGGTACCAGGAGAGGTCGCGGCCGGTCCGGTCGACGGGCCAGGACTCGAGCGGCACGGAATAGTCGTGGCCGATGAACCACTGGCCTGGGAAGATGTACCTGAGGTCGTCGGCGGCCTTGATCGCGGCGCAGGACCAGGCGTAGTAGGACTGGCTGAAGGGCGTCGGGTTGACCCACAGGGCGTGGGTCTCGAACGCGGCGCTGTCCTTGGGCAAGGTCACGGTGACGCTCCAGCGTGTCCGCGAGGCCAGGTCCATGGCGCCGACGACGACGCTGGCGCTGCCGTCGCGGTTCCGCCGGACGAGGTAGTCGACCGGCGTGGCGGTCGTCGGGGCGTGGCCGACGACGCCGAAGTTCCACTCGATGCCGCCCGACGTCCAGGGCCCGCGCATGGCGATCTGGCGGAACTTGAGGACATGGTTCCAATAGAGGAAGTCGCGGCCGGTGGCCAGGTCCCTGGCCCCCCAGACCTTGCCGCCGGCCCCGGGCAGAACGGCGACCTCGACGTAGGGGTTCTTCAGCCGGACGACGGTCCAGGGCCGATCGACGCCCTCCGCTGTGAAGCGGTCGAACATGAAATAGGGATAGAGCCTCGCGCCCTGGCCCCACATCGACGACCGGGCGAATATGGGCACGGGGTCGGGATCGGCGAAGGGGTAGGTCCGGATGGTTTCCGTCTTCTCCTCGGCCGTCGCGCCGGGGGACGAGCCGAGGCGGCAGGCCGCGCCGGCGGCGAGGGCCAGGGCCAGGAGGAACAAGGCGCCGGCGAAAGCGGGCGGAGAGAGCGGGTTTTTCCCGGCGCGATTCCGGATCATGCGAGCCTCCTAATCCTGCGGCGATCTTGTCCCTCCCTTATTATGCGCACGGCGGGCTTTTGTCAACGCCGCTCGGCTAATGGCGTCGTTGGCTCGATCCCCGCGCTTCAGCCGAAAGGTTTCCGCGGCGGGGGGGCAAGGAGCGATATCCCGGGCACGGCCGGGAGAAGGAGTTCGGCCGATGATCCCGGATCGAACCTAGATGTTGATCCGGATCGGCAGGATGACCGTCGTGATCCCTTTCCAGCGCAGCTCCTGCTGGATGGCGAAGGCGGTCTCGTTGTGGAGGATGCGGTTGATCATGCCCGGCCGGCGAAAGACGGTCTGGCCGGCGAAAACAGTGGACTTGGGGAAATCCTTGGTCACCGATTCGCACAGGGCCGTGGCGGTGGCGACGACGTCGATGCCCGCATCGAGGCGCGACTCGGCCGGGAAGCCCAGATGCCGGGCCAGGTCGACGTATTTTTTGAGGGAATCCTTGGTCGCGGCGGTCAGGTGGGCGACGGACTCGGACTCCTTGAACGCGCCGGCGTCCACCTCGGCCACGGAGATGAAAACGAAGTTCTTGTAGAGGCCGGGGAAGCCCCGGATGATCGACAGGAAGGTGTGGACGCCGAAGCCGGAGTAGCCGCTGACCAGCTGGATGGCCGTCATCTCGTTGGGATTGGTCGGGTCGGCGTTATAGTCGCCCCGGTGCGGGATGGCGACGAGCATGTCGTCGAGCTCCCGGACGCCCCGGCGGACCCGGTTGTAGTGGCCCTTGATGGCGTAGCAGAGGGCGATGACGACGGCCGTGATGACCAGGGTCAGCCAGCCGCCGTGGGTGAACTTCTCGATTGTAGTGATGATCAGGATAGTCAGGCAGAGCGTCAGGCCGGTCAGGTGGACCGGCAGGTGCTTCTTCCAGTTCGGCTCCGTCTTCCGGCTGCGGATGAAGAAGCGGGACATGCCCAGCTCCGAGAGCGAGAAGGTCATGAAGACGTTGATCGAGTACATGACGACCAGGGTCGAGATGCGCCCCTTCGAATAGACGAGGAGGGCCAGGGCGGCCCCGCCCATCAGCAGGACGCCGTTCTGCATGGTCAGGCGGTCGGAAAGCGAGGCGAAGCGGTGGGGGAACCAGTAGTCGACGGCCATGTTGCCGATGACCCGGGGCCCGTCGACGAAGCCAGTCTGGGCCCCGACGAGAAGCAGGGCCCCTTCCGCGAATATGGTGACGAGCGCCAGGACGGGCCCGAAGCCCCAGCCGGCGAAGACCTTCTCCGCCAGCACCGCGTTCAGCGTCTTCCCGGCGATGGGCGCGACGCCCAGGAGGAGATAGCAGACGAGGATGCCGCCGGCGGTGACCGCCAGGGACGTCGCCAGGTAGACCATGGTCCGCTTGCCGTTCTGGACGCGGGGCTCGCGCAGGATCTGCAGCCCGTTCGAGACCGCCTCGATGCCGGTGAACGTCCCGCCGCCCATGGAGAAGGCCCGCAGGAACAGGAACAGCACCCCCCAGCCGCCGAGCGCGGCCAGCCCGGACCTGTAGTCCGCGGCGATCCTCTGGGAGACCGGCCCGACCTGGCCGAGGTGGGACAGGAGCCCGTAGCCGATCAGGAGGACATGGGTCACGACGAAGGTCAGGAAGATCGGGGCCAGCAGGGTCACGGATTCCTTGATGCCGCGCAGGTTGATGACGACGAGGAACAGGACGGCTCCGACTTCGAAGACCGTCTTGTACGGCTGCCAGGCCAGCGGGAAGAAGCTGAACAGGGCGTCGCCGCAGGAGACGATCGAGACGGTGATCGTCAGCATGTAATCGACGAGGAGCGCCGCGCCCGAGATGACCCCGAACTTTTCGCCCAGCGTATGCGTCGCGACGATGTAGCCGCCGCCGCCGGACGGGAAATATTCGATGATGCGCGAATAGGCGTAGGAGATGATGAAGACGGTCAGGGCCGTGGCCAGGGCCAGGCCGACGGCCAGGTAGGTGTGCTGGCCCAGGGTCCGAAAGGCTTCCTCCGGGCCGTAGGACGCCGAGGACAACCCGTCGGCGCCGAGCCCGATCCAGGCCAGGACCGGGATCAGGGCGAGCTTATGGAAAAGCGACGGGTCCTTGATGTTGCGGGGCTTGCCGAAGAGCGTCCGCCTGATCCGGCCTCCGATCGTCTTGTTTTCGTCGTTCATATTGGAACCTGGAGGATATTGCGGGGTTATTCGAGGGTTCGATGGGGAAGTCGATTGCGCTTTATTATAGGCGTTCGGCGGCGAAAAGCAAGGGCGGGATCTGCCGTGAGTCCTGCCGGACAGGACGGAGGCAACGGGCTTCCCGATCCGGGCCGGATTGCGGACCATCCGGCCGCCGGCGTCGATGAAGAAGGGACCTGGGAAAGAAGGGAGAAACGAAAAAAAGGCCGGAGGCGGATGACCCGCCTCCGGCCGCATAATCGCGCGTTAGGACGTCTTAGAGCTTGGTCTCCTCGACCGTCTTCTTGACGACGCCGATCGTCTTCTGGAGCATGGCCGTCTCTTCGTCGTTGAGCTTGATCTCGTAGATCTTCTCCATGCCCCGGCCGCTGATCAGGCAGGGCACGCCGATGAACAGGCCCTTGACGCCGTACTCGCCGTCGCACAGGGCCGCGCAGGGCAGGATGCGGCGCTTGTCCTTGAGGTAGGACTCGGCGATGACGATGGCGCTCCAGGCCGGGCTGAAGAAGGCCGAGCCCTTGCCGAAGAGCTTGACGATCTCGGTGCCGGCCTCGCGGGTGCGGGTGGCGAGCCTGTCGATCTGCTCCTTGGTGGCGATCTCGGTCAGGGGCACGCCGCCGACCGTGGTCAGGCGGGGCAGGGGCACCATGTCCGGGCCGTGGCCGCCGAGGACCGTGCCGGCGACGTCGCTGACCGACACGCCTAGCTCCATGGCGATGAAGGCGCGCCAGCGGGCCGTGTCGAGCGTCCCGGCCATGCCGACGACCTGGCTCTTGGGGAAGCCGGTCAGCTTCGAGAACGCGTAGACCATGGCGTCGAGCGGATTGGTGACGATGATGCAGAACGCCTTCGGGGCGTACTGCTTGACCCCCGCGGCCACCTTGGTGATGATATCCAGGTTGACCGCCAGGAGGTCCTCGCGGGTCATGCCGGCCTGGCGGGGCCGGCCGGCCGTGATGATGACGACGTCGGCCCCGGCGATGTCCTTGTAGTCGGAGGTGCCGGTGATCAGGGCGTCGTAGTTGCCGTGGGGGGCCATCTCCATGAGGTCGAGGGCTTTCCCCTTGGCCGGGTTCTCGAGCTCGGGGATGTCGAGGACGACGATGTCCCCGAGCTCCTTCTGGGCCGCGAGCATGGCCAGGATCTGGCCGATCTGCCCGCCGCCGATGAGGGCGATCTTCTTCCGCATGCAACAACTCCTTTATGAGGTTCCGCCCGGATCAGCCCTTGACGAAGGCCTCCCAGGCGTCTTTGAGCTTGGGGTCGCGGACCCAGTCCATGACGTAGTTCGTGAAGTCCTCGCCGGTGGCGCCGCTCGAGCGCCCGGTGACGACCAGCTTCTTCTCGTACTGGCCGGTGATGTCCAGGGCCATCTCCAGGCCCCGGCCGAGCTGCGGGCGGCCGATATGGACGAGGAGCATGGCCGCCGCCCGGATCATGCTGCTGGGATCGGCGTACGCGGCCCGACCCTCGGTGACCATGCGGGGCGCCGAGCCGTGGATGGCCTCGAACATGGCGTAGCGCTGGCCGATGTTGGCGCTGCCGGCCGTGCCCACGCCGCCCTGGAACTCGGCCGCTTCGTCGGTCAGGATGTCGCCGTAGAGGTTGGGCAGGACCAGGACCTGGAAGTCCCGGCGGCGCTTCTCGTCGACGAGCTTGGCCGTCATGATGTCGATGTACCAGTCGTCGGCGTCGATCTCCGGGTAATCCCTGGCCACGCGGTAGAAGCATTCGAGGAACCGGCCGTCGGTCGTCTTGACGACGTTGGCCTTGGTGACGCAGGTGACGCGCCGGCGGCCGTTCTGCCGCGCGTCCTCGAAGGCCAGTCGGCAGATGCGCTCGGCGCCCGGGCCGGTGATGAGCCGGAAGTCGATGGAGATGTCCTCGTCGACGTCGAGGCCGTTGGAGCCGAGGGCGTAGAGATCCTCGGTGTTCTCGCGGAAGAACTTCCAGTCAATGCCCTGCCGGGGGATGCGCACGGGCCGGACGTTGGCGAAGAGGTCCAGCGACTTGCGCAGGGCCACGTTCGAGCTTTCGATGTTCGGCCAGGGATCGCCCTTGCGCGGCGTCGTCGTCGGGCCCTTGAGCGTGACCGGGTACTTCCTGATCTCCTCCAGGACGTCGGCGGGGACGGCGCAGCCGTGGGCGGCCCGGTTCTCGATGGTCAGGCCGCCGATCTCGGCGATGACGACCCGGCCGGAGGCGATCTCCTCCCGGAGCAGGAATTCGAGGACGCGCCGGGCTTCGGCCGCGATGAACGGCCCGATGCCGTCGCCGGGCAGGACGCCTATCTTGAGCGGGGATAGCGACTTGTAATCGATCCAGCCGGGGGCGGACTTGACCGCTTCCATCCGCTTCGCCTGGGCTTCGAGGAGCCGGCCGAAGTGCTCCTTGGCCCTCTTGATCGCGGCGTGGTCCATTTGAGCCCAGATTCTAGCCGTCTTCGGCCGGTAATGCAAGCTTGAAGGGCCGTCGCCTCCAGGAACACCCCAGCGCGCGCGGGCCTCTTCCGGTGGCACTCGTTTTTGATGCACGCCAAGGCCAAGCGGGCGATGATCAACCCAGCCTTCAGTGGATCAGAGCGCCTTGAGCCAGGGGGCTTTGACAAGCGCGCCGGAAAACCGATAAATTAGACGCGCAAAATCGGACGCGAGGAGAGAACAATGCTCGACGATTATCGCCAGATGGAAAAAGACCGGGCCCGGGCGGGGCTGCCGCCGCTGGCCCTGACTCCGGCCGAGGTAGCGGAAGCCTGCCAGGGCCTGGAAACGGCCGGCCGGGACGCGGGCGCGGAGCTCCGCGGCCTGCTCGAGGACCGGGTGCCGCCGGGCGTGGACGCCGCGGCCAAGGTCAAGGCCGAATGGCTGGCCGCCGTGGCCAGGGGAACGATCAAGTCGCCGGCCGTGACCCGGCAGGACGCGGTGGCCATCCTCGGCACGATGCTCGGCGGGTATAACGTCGAGCCGCTGGTGGAGGGCCTGTCCGATCCGGACCTGGCCGCCGCCGCGGCCGGGGCTTTGAAGAAGATCGTCCTCGTCTACGGCCAATTCGACACCATCGTCATGATGTCGGCGAAGAACCCTCACGCCAGGGCCGTCCTCGAATCCTGGGCGGCCGGGGAGTGGTTCCTGTCGCGGCCCGCCTTCCCCGACCTGCTTGTCCTCAAGGTCTTCAAGGTCGACGGCGAGATCAACACGGACGACTTCTCGCCGGCCGGGGACGCCCCGACCCGCCCGGACATCCCCCTCCACGCCCAGTCCATGGGCCGGAAGCGCTTCCCGGGCGGCAACGAGACCATGAAGAAGTTCCGCGACGAGGGCCATCGCGTCGCCTTCGTCGGCGACGTCGTCGGCACAGGCTCGAGCCGCAAGTCGGCCTGCAACTCCCTGATGTGGCACATAGGCGAGGACATCCCCTGCGTGCCGAACAAGAGGCGGGCCGGCGTCGTCATCGGCGGCCTCATCGCCCCGATCTTCTTCAACACGACCGAGGACTCCGGCGGCCTGCCCCTCATGGCCGACGTGACGAAGATGAAGACGGGCGACATGATCACCCTGGACTTCCGGGCCGGCGTCATCCTCGGCCCGGACGGCGCGGAGATCTCCAGGCTGGCCGTCAGGCCGGCGACGCTCAAGGACGAGTTCCGGGCCGGCGGCCGCCTGACGCTCATCATCGGCCGACAGCTGACGGCCAAGGCCCGCAAGGCCCTCGGTCTCGGCGAGCCGGACTTCATCACCACGGTCGAGAACCCCGCGCCCAAGCCGGACCAGGGCTACACCCTGGCCCAGAAGATCGTCGGCCGGGCCTGCGGCGTCGCCGGCGTCCTGCCCGGCACCGCCTGCGAGCCGCACATGACCACGGTCGGCTCCCAGGACACGACCGGGCCGATGACCGCCGACGAGCTCAAGGAGCTGGCCTGCCTCGAGTTCCAGGCCGACCTGTTCATGCAGTCGTTCTGCCATACGGCCGCCTATCCCAAGCCGGCCGACGTCAAGGTCCACAAAACCCTGCCGGGCTTCATGATCGCCCGCAAGGGCGTGGCCCTGAAGCCGGGCGACGGGGTCATCCATTCCTGGCTCAACCGCCTCGTCCTGCCCGATACGGTCGGCACGGGCGGCGACTCGCACACCCGGTTCCCCATCGGCGTCTCGTTCCCGGCCGGCTCGGGCCTGGTGGCCTTCGCCGGCGCCCTGGGCTTCATGCCGCTGGACATGCCCGAGTCCGTCCTGGTCAAGTTCACGGGCCGGCTCAACCCCGGGCTGACCCTGCGGGACGTCGTCAATTCGATCCCGTACTTCGCCGTCAAGAAGGGACTCCTGACGGTCGAGAAGAAGAACAAGAAGAACGTCTTCAACGGCTGCGTCCTCGAGATCGAGGGCCTGGAGGACCTGAGCGGCGACCAGGCCTACGAGCTGACCGACGCCTCGGCCGAGCGCTCGGCCGCCGCCTGCGTCATTTCCCTAAAGGAAGAGCGGGTCGCCGAGTTCCTCAAGAGCAACGCCGCCCTGATGGAGGAGATGATCAAGGAAGGCTACCAGGACGCCGAGACGCTGCGCCGCCGCATCGACGCCTGCCGGGCCTGGCTGGCCAAGCCCGCTCTCCTCAAGCGCGACGCCCGCGCCGAATACAAGGCCGTGCTCGAGATCGACCTGGGCCAGATCACCGAGCCGCTCGTGGCCTGTCCGAACGATCCCGACGACGTTCGACCCCTTTCGGCCGTCGCCGGGGACCCCGTCCAGGAGGTCTTCATCGGCTCGTGCATGACCAACATCGGCCAGTTCCGGGCGGCCGCCAGCATCCTCGACAAGTGCGCCCCCAAGGCCAAGGTCTGGATCACGCCCCCGACCAAGATGGACGCGGCCCAGCTCATGCGCGAGGGCTATTACGCCGCCTTCATCGGCTTCGGCGCGCGGACCGAGATGCCCGGCTGCTCCCTGTGCATGGGCAACCAGGCCCGCGTGGCCGCCGGCACGACCGTGTTCTCCACCTCGACCCGGAACTTCGACCACCGGCTCGGCGACAACACCAGGGTCTACCTGGGCTCGTCGGAGCTGGCCGCCCTGACGGCCCTCCTGGGCCGCGTCCCCGAGGTCGGAGAATACATGGCCGTCATGAAGGAGAAGGTACTGCCCAGGGCCGCCGAGATCTACCGCTACCTCGAGTTCCACAAGATGGGCGACTTCAGCCTGGGATACGTCCGATGATCCGCCTCGACGGGCGCAGGGCCCTGATAACCGGTGGCTCGCGCGGCATCGGCCGGGCCACGGCGGTCCTGTTCGCCCGAGCTGGGGCCGACGTGGCCATCAGCTACGTCAGCAACCGGGAGGCTGCCGACCAGGTCTGCCTGGAGGTCGAGAAGCTCGGCCGCCGGGCCCTGGCTTACAAGGCGGAAATGTCCTCTAAAGCGGACATCGACCGCATGGTCGCCGACATCCTGGCCAAGTGGGGCGAGCTCGACACACTGGTCAACAACGCCGGGATCTGGACCTACTTGGAGATGGGCAAGATGGCGGAGGCCGTCTACCACGAGACGATCGGCGTCAATCTGGACGGCGTCTTCTACGCCATAAATGCTGTGGTCCCGGCCATGAAGGAGCATGGCCGGGGCTGGATCGTCAGCGTGTCTTCGACGGCCGGGGTGCGGGGGGAGGCCCTCCACTCTCATTATGCCGCCAGCAAGGGCGCCCTCCATTCCCTGACCAGGTCCCTGGCCGTGGAACTGGCCCCCTGGGGCATCCGGGTCAACGCCGTGGCCCCGGGCTGGACCGATACCGACATGAGCGCCGGGTCCTTCAGCCAGCCGGGCTTCCGGGAGAAGGTCAGCCAGTCCATCCCCCTGAAGCGCATCCCGCCGCCTGAGGACGTGGCCGGCCCCATCCTGTTCCTAGCCTCCGACCTGGCCCGGCACGTCACCGGGGAGGTCCTGGACGTCAACGGAGGGGCGGTCCTGTGCGGCGGATAGGGGAGCGGCCGCCGGGCTAGCCAAACCGGGGGGAAATTATATCCCCCTTTTTAAGTATTGACACTTTTCAGGCGGATATGGTAATTAAAGCGGGTCAAATGCCCAACAAGCATCTGTCGGTCATCATCGTCCCGCACACCAAGACCAGCACCAGAACGCTGTGCTTTTCCCGTAAAAGGCTGAAATTCATGGGGATCGGCGGCGTCGTCATGGCCGTGGCCCTCCTGGCCATGGTCGTGGACTACACCAGGATGAGCTTCATCAGGGGCCGGTACAAGGCCCTCAAGGCGGAGACGGCCGAACAAAGAACGGCCATCGCCGGCTATGAAAAGTCCATCACCGAGCTCCAGGCCAAGATCTCCAGCCTCGAAAGCTATACCAAGAAGCTCAACGTCATGGCCGGACTGAAGTCGCCCGATGTCCTGACCGCTCCGGCCGGCGTCGGGGGCGGCGGCCCCGAGACGGACGATCCGGAGCCGGCCGGCGGGCCGAACCAGGTCCCGGCAATGAACGCCCCCCAGGCCATAAACCCGGGGACCATCCAGAACCTGAACCGGAAGGCCCAGAGCATCGAAAGCAACCTGAGCAGCCTGGTCAATTACTTCGAGAGCAACAACCTCCGCCTGGCCTCGACCCCTTCGATCATGCCGGTCGCGGGCTGGATCAGCTCGGTGTTCGGCCACCGGAACGACCCGTTCACGGGCGCCTGGGCCATGCATTGGGGGCTTGATATCTCCACGAACATGGGCAACCCCATCATGGCCACGGCCGAAGGCATAGTCATCAAGGTCGAGACGGACCGCTACCTGGGCAAGAACGTCACGATCAGCCACAGCAGCGGCTACTCGACCGTTTACGGCCACATGAGCGGCTTCGCCGTCAAGCCCGGCCAGAAGGTCAAGAGGCGGGATGTCATCGGCTACGTTGGCCAGACCGGCAAGGCGGCCGGTCCGCACGTCCATTATGAGGTCTGGAAGGACGGCAAGCGGATCGACCCCCGGAACTTCCTGCTCGAAGAATAGCTGCCCGTTCTCGCCTTAATCCCCTAATCTGGCTCCTGGAGCGATTCGTGCCCCCAGGGAAAAGGCATAGGCGGACATGACGTTCTTGCCCTCGGGCCGCAACTCCTCGACGAGATAGGCCGTCCCCGCGCCGCAGGCGACCTCGAGGCCGGCCTTGCCCGCCGCCAGGACGGTCCCGGGCGCGGCCCCGGCTTCAGCCGGCTGACGGTCCGGGGATCCGGCCGGCCGGCCGCTGACGATGCCCAGCCGCCTCATCCCGAAAAAGGTGAAGACGCCCGGCCGGCCGGTCAGGGCCCGGACCCTCCGGTCGACGGCCGCGGCCGTGTCCGCCCAGGCGATGCGGCCGTCCTCCTTGCGGAATTTCGGGGCCAGGGTGGCCAGGGCATGGTCCTGGGGGGCGCGCTCGACCCGGTCGATCCGGTCGAGGGTGGAGAGAAGAAGGCTCGCGCCCAGGACGGCCAGCCGGGCTTCCAGGCCCGCGGCGGTCTCGCGCGGCCCCACGGCCGCCGTCTCACGGGCCAGGATGTCGCCCTCGTCCATCCGGTCGTTGAGCTCGATGATGGTCACGCCGGATCCGGCATCGCCGTTTAGGACGGCCCATTGGACGGGCGCCGCGCCGCGGTACCGGGGCAGGAGCGAGAAATGGACGTTGATCGAGTGGTAGCGGGGGAAATAGTGGATGGCCCGGGGGATGATCTGGCCGTAGGCGACGACGACATTGACCTCCGGGGCGGCCGCTTGGATGCGCTCCAGGGCCGCCGCGTCCGACCGGATGCGGGCCGGTTCGATCGTCGGGATGCCCCGCTCCAGGGCGAACGATTTGACCGCCGAAGGCGCCGGCCGGAGGCCCCGGCCGGCGGGCTTATCGGGCTGGGTGACGGCCAGGGCGACGGTGTGGCCGGCCGAAAGAAGCGCCTCGAGGGAGGGAAGGGCCGAGGCGGGGCTTCCGAAGAAAACGATCCTCATGGGGTCATGGCGGAGGCCGCGCTCTTCTTGAGCTTCTTCCTGATCAGCGTCCGCTTCAGGGCCGAGAGCTTGTCGACGAACAGGATGCCGTCGAGATGGTCGATCTCATGGCAAAGGGCGCGGGCCAGAAGGTCCTCGCCCTCGACCTCGACCGTTTTCCCTGCCAGGTCGAGCCCGCGGGCCACGATCCGGTAGGGGCGGGCGACTTTCTCCTTGATGTCGGGGATCGAAAGGCAGCCTTCCTCGCCCAGGACCTCGCCCTCCTTCTCGATGATCTCGGGATTGAGAAGGATATGGAGGGCGTTCTTGTCCTCGCCCACGGAGACGTCGACGACGATGAGCCGCTTGCTGACCCCGACCTGGGGCGCGGCCAGGCCGACGCCCGGAGCGGCATGCAGGGTCTCGACCATGTCCCGGGCCAGGCGGACAAGCTCCTCGGTGACCGCGGAGACAGGCTCCGACTTCCGGGTCAGGATCGGATCGCCGATGATCAGGATCTCGCGCAGGGCCATCTTCGTTTTCCAGGCCTATTTTAACCGAAAACCGGCCTTCTCTGCAAAGCCGCGCCTTGACTCAGCTTATATGCAGCCGAACGGGAGCTTGTTGGATCAAACAAAATGTAACCGAGATCCCTGAGATAGAGGACGGTTACCGGAGGACATGGATATGGCCTCGCGGCAACAGTACCTTCGAAGAAGGGTGGACCGGGTCTTCGCGTGACGGAACGGACCAGGTCTTCGCAAAACGGAAGGCTTGCCGTTCTGCGAGGCCTGGTCCGCTCTGGGAGGGCCTGGTCCGCTCTGCGATAAAGAAAGGGGACATGTGCCTGAGGCACATGTCCCCCTGGAGAGCTCAGATGACGGCGGAGGGAGGCGCCGGTTCGTCGGCGGCTCCGGCGTTCTTGAGCGGGATACGGATGAGGTAGAGGGCGATCAGCGCCAGGACGGCCAGGCCGCCGACGTAGAGGTCGACGGCGCCGAAATATTTGCCGCCCTTGAACACCGTCGGGATGTCGACGTGGATTATGTTCTGCAGGAAGAAGAACTTCCAGGCCGCGCGGACCAGGCCCATCAGGCCCTCTCCGGCGATAAGACCGGCCGCGAGCAGGATGCCGACGTTGGTCGTCCGGGCCGTCTGCGCGGCGTTGAAATTCCGCTTGGCCATGGCCTTGTCGACCAGGCCCTTGATCATGCCGCCGACGAAGATGGCGAACGTCGTCTCGAGCGGCAGGTACATGCCGACCGCGACGAGCATGGGCGACTTGACCTGGACCAGGATGAAGGCGAAGCCCATGAGCATGCCGACGATGACGAGGGGCCAGGCCATCTCGCCGCCGACGATGCCCTTGGCCAGCGCGGCCATCAGGCCGGCCTGGGGCGCGGGCAGGTCCTTGCTGCCGAAGGTGAACGCGCCGTTGAGGAGCATCAGCGGGAAGTACATGACCAGGGCGGCGACGAGGATCCCGAAGATGTTGCCGATCTGCATCTTGTAGGGCGTGCCGCCCAGGATGTGCCCGACCTTGAGGTCCTGGAGCATCTCGCCGGCGACGGCCGAAGAGACGCAGACGACGGCGGCGACGCCGAGGACGGCGGCGACGCCCTCCGTCCCGGTGGCCCCGACGAGGACCATCAGCAGGGCGGCGATGATCAGGGTCGACAGGGTCAGCCCCGAGATGGGGTTGTTGGACGAGCCGATCGTCCCGACCAGGTTGCCGGAGACGGCGGCGAAGAAGAATCCGGCTATGGCCATGACCACCGCGGCCAACAGGGCCGAGCCGAACGACTTGGAGAAGGCCTGGTAGACGAAGACCATGAGGACGAAGGCCAGGGCCATGAGGGTCATGACGACCTTCGGGTTCAGGTCCTTCTCGATCCGGGAGACTACCTCGCCCTGGCCAGCGGCCTTCTTGACGTCGCCGATCGAGCGCTTGAGGCCGGCGGCCAGGTTCTTGCGCATCTTGTAGAGGGTGTAGCCGGCGCCGACGAGCATGCCGCCGACGGCGATCGGCCGGATGATGAACTTCCAGACGTTGGTGACCAGGTCGACCCAGCCGATGTCGGCCGCGGCCGCGCCGGGCCCGTAGAACATCGGGATGAGCTGCGGGCCGAGGAAGTACATCAGCAGCGGGGCGAACAGGCCCCAGGCCAGGAGGCCGCCGGCGAAGTTGAGGGCGGCCAGGCGCGGGCCGATGATGTAGCCGACGCCGATGTAGGCGGGGAAGATGCCCGGCCCGGAGACGGCCACGGTCCCGCCGGTGCCGAGCGTCGGCGAGTCCTTGGCGGCGCCCAGGCGGACGAAGCTCGAGCCGATCCTGCCGACCTTGAGGATGAAGTCCTTGCTGGCCGAGAAGATCTGGATGACGCCCAGGGAGTAGATGAGCGCGCCCAGGCCCATGGCCTGGAAGAGGTGCTTCGAGCCCTGGCTGCCCTTCTGGCCGGCCTTGTGGATCTCGGCCGCGGCGACGGACTCGGGGAAGACGAGGTCGGGATCGGTGACCATGACCCGGCGCAGGAAGGTGACGAAGAGGATGCCGAGCAGGCCGCCGACGAACATCAGGAGCGTCGACTTGATGTAGGCGTCGAGGGTGTTGAAATTGGCCCAGGCCCCGGAGATGACGAAGGCCGGGATGGTGAAGATGGCCCCGGCGGCGATCGATTCGCCGATGGAGCCGATCGTCCGGGCGATGTTCTCCTCGAGGATCGATCCCTTCATGATCCGCAGGACGGCCATGCCGATGACGGCGGCCGGGTAGGTGGCCGCGATGGTCATGCCCGCCCGGAGGCCAAGGTAGGCGTTGGCCGCGCCGAGGATGACGGTCAGGACGAGGCCGATCAGGACGGCCCGGAGGGTGAACTCCTTCTGGTCCGTTTTTTCGGGGACATAGGGCTGATAACTCAAGGGCGGACTCCTTTCGGAAGGTGGCGGGCCGCGCGCCGCGCGCGAACCCTGTACCTTCTTAATGGAAAATCGGCCCCAAAGTCAAGCCGGGAAACGCCTTCCGGGGGCCGTATTTGCTTCGGCCGGGGAAATGTGCTACAAAAGGCGGGACGGAGAGAAGCCGAACATGAGCGTTATCAGCTGGTTGAAAGACAGGCTCTTTTGCGACCTGGCCATCGACCTGGGCACGGCCAACACCCTGGTCTTCCTCAAGGGCAAGGGCATCATCGTCCAGGAGCCCTCGATCGTCGTAGTCAACAAGGGCACGGGCAAGGTCGAGGCCGTGGGGTCGCGGGCCAAGGAGATGCTCGGCAAGACCCCGACGAGCGTCGTGGCCATCAAGCCCATGCGCGACGGCGTCATCGCCGACTTCGAGATCGCCGAGAAGATGCTCGACTACTTCATCAAGAAGGCCATGAACAACCGCGGCTTCCTTCTCCGTCCGCGGATCGTCATCGGCATCCCGACCGGCATCACCCAGGTCGAGCGGCGGGCCGTCAAGGACGTGGCCATGCGGGCCAAGGCCTCGGAGGTTTATCTCATCGAGCAGCCCATGTCGGCCGCCATCGGCGCCGACCTGCCGATCTCCGAGCCGACCGGCAACATGATCGTCGACATCGGCGGCGGCACGACCGACATCGCCGTCATCTCCCTCGACGGCATCGTCTTCAACCACAGCATCCGCATCGCCGGCAACGAGATGGACGACGCCATCATCCATTACCTCAAGAAGAAGTACAACCTCCTCATCGGCGAGCGGACGGCCGAGATCGTCAAGATGCAGATCGGGTCGGCCTACCCGCTCGACGAGCCGATGACGATGGAGATCAAGGGCCGCGACCTCCGCGAGGGCATCCCCCGGACCATCGTCGTCGACGACCAGGAGATCCGCGAGGCGATCGAGGAGACCGTGGCCGCGATCGTCAACGCCATCCGCATCGCCCTGGAGCGGACGCCGCCGGAGCTGTCGGCCGACATCATCGACCGGGGCATCATCCTGACCGGCGGCGGCGCCCTGCTCAAGAACCTGGACAAGCGGATCCGCGAGGAGACGCAGCTGCCCGTCTTCATCACCGACGACCCGCTGACGACCGTCGTCCTGGGCGCGGGCAAGATGCTCGACGATCTCGAGCTCCTGAAAAAGATCTCGCTGATCTGAGGGACCAGGCCGCGGCTGTGCGAGAGGTTCCATGCCCCTTGGGGTGAAACGTCGAGGCGCGCTGGTCCTGCTGGGATTGACGGCCTTCCATGTCCTGCTCGTCTCCATCCAGGTGCCTCGGGGGGCCGAGAAATCGTACTTCGAGAGGGGCGTCTTCTTCCTGTTCGCCCCCGTCCAGCAGGCCGCGACCGGCGCGGTCCGCGGCCTCGGCTCGCTCTGGCGGAATTACTTCGACCTGCGCCGGGTCCGGGCCGAGAACAAGGCCCTCAAGCTGAAGAACTTCTTCCTGTCCCAGGACCTCCGCTTCCTCGAGGACCGCCTGAAGCTGGCCGGGTCCGAGGCCCAGGTCCGGGAGAGCCTGGCGGATTTCGAGGGCTCGATCGTCACGGCCCGGGTCATCGGGGTCGACAGCGTCAACCCCCACCAGTCCATCGTCATCAACAAGGGCAGCCTCGACGGCGTCGGCCGCGACATGGCCGTCTGCGACCGGACCGGGGCCCTGGTCGGCCGGACCATCCCGCCGATCGGCTTCAGGGAGGCCATGGTCCAGCTGATCACCGACAAGGACAGCAGCGTCAGCGTCAAGTCGGTCGTCACCGGCCTGACCGGGTCGGTGACGGGGCGGGCCGCCGCCCTCTGCGATCTACGCTATGTCCTGGCCAGCGTCGGCGGCGCGGACGCGAAGGGGGAGGAGGTCCGGACGACGGGCTTCGACAAGATCTACCCGGCCGGCCTCCCCGTCGGGGTCATCCAGTCGGTGGACCCGGACGTGGCTTCGCCGATCTTCCGCCGCATCGTCGTCGCGCCGTACTTCCGCTTCGACACGATCGACATCGTCGCGGTCCTGACCAGGCGCCCGGGAGGCGGGGGATGAGGGAGACCGCGGTCAAGGACATCCTGAGGGCCGTCCTGGCCACGGCCCTGGCCGTGTTCGTCTACTCCGTGGCCGGCGCCGGGGCGCCGGCCCTGCTCGTCGTCTTCAACGCCTTCTCCGTCGTCGTCCTGTACTTCGCCGTCCGCCGCGGCGAGATCTTCGGCGCCGTGCTGGGGACGATGGCCGGCCTGGTCCAGGACGCCTTCTCCCTCGGCGTCTTCGGCGTCGCCGGCCTGACCAAGACCCTGCTCGGCTTCTGGGCCGGATTCATCTCCCGGAGGATCGACGTCGCCTCGTTCGGCCGCAACATCCTGTTCACCTTCGCCCTGTCCTTTCTCGAGATGGCCCTGTGGGTGCTCCTCACGGCCGTCGTCCGGCTGAGATCGGTGAACCTCGAGGGCGGGCTCGTCGCCCTGCAGCCCGTCATCACCGCGGTCCTCGTGAGCGGCCTGCTTGCCCTCGATCGCCGGCAGGCGCGGACCCGGAGCTCCCGAGGCGCCTGATGTCGCAGGATCACATCTACGAGGACCTCTCGCTCGTCGTCCGCCGGTCCCGGACGGTCTTCTGGATCGTGGCCGGCCTGACCTTCTTCGCCCTGTCCTATTACTGGAAGCTCCAGATCCTGGATCACCGGAAATACGAGCAGATGGCCGAGGCCAACCGGAGCCGGATGCGGGTGCTGGCCGCGCCGCGGGGCCTCATCCGCGACCGGAACGGCGATATCCTGGCCGACAACGTGGCCTCGTTCGACATCGCCTTCGTTCGCGAGAACGTCAAGGACGAGGCCGCGGCTTACCCCGGGATCAGCCGCCTGCTGGGGATCGACGAGGCGACCCTGCGGGCCCGCATCGACATGCACCGCGACCTGCCGCTGTGGGAGCCGATCGTCATCGCCGACCGCCTGGGCCCCAACGACGTCGCGCCCGTCGAGAGCCGGCGGCTCGAGTTCCCCGAGCTCGTCGTCGAGGCCGAGCCGCGGCGGACCTACCCCGGCGGGACTCTGGCCGCCCACGTCCTGGGCTACCTCCAGGAGCCCACGGTCGACGAGATCCGGGCCCGCCCGGACCGGAAGTACCGGCCGGGGCAGATGGTCGGCAAGAGCGGCGTCGAGCGGGCATACGACGACGTCCTGAAGGGCCAGGACGGCTCCATCTACGAGATCGTGGACAGCCTCGGCCGGGTGATCGAGGAAGGCGGCCGCGTCTACCCGATCCAGGGGCACGACCTCAGGCTGACCATCGACCGCCGGCTCCAGGCCGAGGCCGAGCGGGCGCTCGAGGGCCGCGAAGGCGTCATCGTCGCCCTCGCGGCCGATACGGGGAACGTCCTGGCCCTGGCCAGCTCCCCGACCTTCGACCCGAACAAGTTCATCACCCGGTTCACCCCGCAGGAGTGGCTGGCGCTCCAGAGCGACCCGCTCTCGCCGCTGGAGAACCGGTCGATCCGCGGCCTCTATGCGCCGGGATCGATCTTCAAGCTGGTCATGGGCCTGGGCGGGCTCGGCCTCGGCTTCGTCACCCCGGACACGACGGTCTACTGCTCGGGCTCGGCCGAGATCTACGGGACGGTGCGCCACTGCTGGTTCGCGCCCGGGCACGGCTCCATGGATCTGGCCGACGCGATCAAGAATTCGTGCAACATCTACTTCTATTCGCTCGGCCGGCGCATGAGCATCGACCAGATCGCCCAGGCCGCCGGCCGCCTCGGCCTTGGCCGCCGGACGGGCCTGGACCTGCCCGGCGAAAAGGATGGCCTCGTCCCGAGCAGCGACTGGAAGAAGAAGGCCCTCAACGCACCCTGGTATCCCGGGGAGACCATCTCCGTGGCCATCGGCCAGGGCCAGCTCCAGGTGACGCCGATGCAGGTCGCCGCCATGACGGCCCGGATCGCCGGCCGGGGCAGGCCGGTCCGGCCCCGGCTCGTCGAAACCGGCCCGCCCGGGCCCGCCGAGGGGGAGCCCGCGCCGCCCGGGCCCGGCGATCCGCCGGCGTTCTCCCCGGCGACCTACGAGGCCGTCATCGCCGGCATGTGGAAGTCGGTCAACGACGGCGGCACGGGCCAGGGGGCCCGCGTCGCCGATTTCGACGTCTGCGGCAAGACGGGCTCGACCCAGACAATGAGCCGCGAGAACGCCGAGCGGCTGGCCCGGGCCGGCCACCCAGTCAAGACCCATTCCTGGTTCTCCGGCTTCGCTCCCCGGGTCAACCCGAAGATCGTGGTGACCGTCCTGGTCGAGTTCGGCGGCGGCGGCGGGGCGACGGCCGCTCCGGTAGCTGGCCGGATCTTCGACGTCTTCAAGCATGAGGCGGCCGGGCAATGATCATGATCGACCGGCGGCTCGTCCGCGAAATCGACTGGGTGCTCCTGGCGCTCGTCCTCGCCCAGTCGCTCATCGGCGCCGCCTTCATCTACAGCTCGTCCCATTTCCTGCCGGGCGCCTACTCCGTGCGCCAGCTCATCTGGATCGGCATCTCGCTCCTGGCCCTCTTCCTCGTCCTGGCCGTCGACTACAAGTTCTTCGTCGCGCTCTCCGGCTATTTCTACGGGCTCGTCATCCTGCTCCTGGCCGCGATGCTGGTGTTCGCCCGGCTGGTGGCCGGCACCCGGAGCTGGCTGACCTTCGGGCTGATGCAGCTCCAGCCCTCGGAGCTGGCCAAGATCGTCATGATCCTTGTCTTCGCCCGGATCTTCGCCGAATACAAGAGCCCGTATCTGACGACGCACCACACCCTCGGGGCGCTCCTCGTCGCCGGCGTGCCCCTCCTGCTCATCGTCGCCCAGCCCGACCTGGGCACGGCCATGACCTTCCTGGCCATCATCGGCGGATCGTTCATCCTGGCCGGGCTGAAGCGCAAGACGATCATCCTGCTGGTCGTCGCCGCCCTGGCCCTGGGCATCGGCGGCTGGAACCTCGGCCTCAAGGACTACCAGAAGAAGCGGGTCACGACCCTGATCAACCCGGCCGGCGACCCGCGCGGCTCGGGCTACCAGGTCAACCAGTCGAAGATCGCCATCGGCTCCGGCGGCCTGGCCGGCAAGGGCTTCACCCGGGGCACGCAGAGCCGGCTCCGGTTCCTGCCGGCCCGGCACACGGACTTCATCTTCTCCGTCATCGGCGAGGAGACGGGCTTCATCGGCGTCCTGGCCGTCATGGCCCTCTATTTCGCCATGCTGGCCCGGATGTTCCTGGCCGTGCCCAAGGCCCGCGACCGGGCCGGGGTCTACATCGTCTTCACGGCCTCGCTCCTCATCGCCTTCCAATTCCTGGTCAACGTCCTCATGATCGTCGGGCTCTTCCCGGTCGTCGGGATCACCCTGCCGTTCCTGAGCTACGGCGGATCGTCGCTCCTGACGAGCTATGTCGCCGTCGGGCTGGTCCTGAACGTCCGGATGAGGCGGTTCGCCAATGTCTGACCGGGCCCCCCTGGGGGGCGTCCTGGCCCGGGTCGAGAAGCCGGGCCGCTATGTCGGCGGCGAATGGAACGAGATCCGCAAGAACCCGGCCCGGGTCCGGACCAAGATCGTCCTGGCCTTCCCCGACGTCTACGAGATCGGCATGTCCTATCTCGGCCAGAAGATCCTGTACGCCCGGCTCAACAAGGACCGGGACGTCCTGGCCGAGCGGGTCTTCGCGCCGTGGCCGGACCTCGAGCGGGAGCTGCGGGGGGCCGGGCTGCCTCTGGCCAGCCTGGAGAACGGCCTTCCCCTGCGCGACTTCGACATCGTCGGCTTCTCGCTGCTCTACGAGCTCAACTATTCCAACGTCCTGACCATCCTCGACCTCGGCGGCATCCCCCTGACCGCCGCGGAGAGGGGAGAGGGCGACCCGCTGGTCATCGCCGGCGGGCCGGCCGCCTTCAATCCCGAGCCGGTCGCGGACCTCTTCGACCTCATCTTCATCGGCGACGGCGAAGAGGGCTTCCCCGAGATCGTCGGGGCCGCCGCGGACATGAAGCGGCGGAACCTGCCGCGCCGGGAGCGCCTGCGCGAGCTGGCCCGGATCGCGGGCGCCTACGTCCCATCCCTCTACCGGGCCGAGGCGGCTGAGGGTTCTCGGCTGGCCGTGCCCCGGCCCGGGGCCGGCGCCCCGGCGGCGGTCCGCAAGCGCCTGGCCCGGGATTTCGCCCGGTCGCCGTTCCCGGAGAAGATCGTGGTGCCCGGCCTGCGGGTCGTCTTCGACCGGGTGGCCATCGAGGCGGCCCGGGGCTGCCCGCAGAGCTGCCGCTTCTGCCAGGCTTCGACGCTCTACTTCCCGCACCGTCCCAAGGACCCGGGCGTCATCTGCCGGACGGCGCTCGCCAGCCTGCGCCAGACGGGCTACGAGGACCTGTCCCTGTCCGCCCTTTCGGTCGGCGACCATCCCCAGCTCGAGGCGGTGGTCGGGGCGCTCATGGACGACCTGGCCCGGGAGAAGATCTCGCTCTCGCTGTCGTCCCTCCGGCCGGGGCGGCTGTCGCGCGAGCTGGTGGCGAATATCCTCAAGGTCCGCAAGACCGGCTTCACCCTGGTCCCCGAGGCCGGCACCGAGCGCCTGCGGGCCGTCATCAACAAGAAGCTCGACGCCGCCGAGATCCGCGACGCCCTGACCTTCGCCTTCGAAGGCGGCTGGCAGCTGGTCAAGCTCTACTTCATGGTCGGGCTGCCGACCGAGACCGACGAGGACGTGGCCGGGATCGTCGACCTGGTCCGCGACGTCCTCGACCTCGGCCGGTCCATCCTGGGATCGACGCCGCGCGTCCACGTCAGCGTGTCCTCGTTCATCCCCAAGCCGCACACGCCTTTCCAGTGGCTGGGCATGGAGGACGAGGCCCGGCTCGCGGCCAAGCAGGATCTCGTGCGGCGGGAGCTCCGCCGCTTCCGCACGGTCGAGGTCAAGACCCATCCCCTGAACACGTCCGTCCTCGAGGCCGTCTTCTCCCGGGGCGACCGCCGGCTCGGCCCGGTCCTCGTCGACGCCTGGCGGCGCGGCGCGCGCTTCGACGGCTGGGACGACAAGCTCGATCTTCGGGCCTGGCAGGACGCCTTCGCCGCGGCCGGGATCGATCCCCGGGACTACCTCCTGCCGCTGCCCCGGGAAGCCGTCCTGCCCTGGGACCATATCGACACGAGGATCAGGAAGAGCCGGCTGGCCGCCGAGCTCGAGGCCGCGCTCCGGGCCGAGCGCACGCCCGATTGCCTGGAGCGTTCCTGCGGCGAGTGCCGCGGCTGCGACGAGCGGGCCTGGAAGGCGCCCTCGCGGCCGGCCCGGATCAGGCCCGTGCCGCCGGCCGCAGGGCCGGCGGGGGAACCGGCGGGGACGACCCTCCGCTACCGGGCCTTCTATGCGAAGCGCGGCAAGGCCCGCTTCCTGTCCCATATCGACCTCATCCACATCATCCAGAGGAGCTTCCGGCGGGCCGGGCTGGAGGTCCGCAAGACCCAGGGCTTCCACCCGAAGATGGACTTCTCCTACGGGCCGGCCCTGCCGCTCGGCATGGAAGCCCTGAAAGAGGTCCTGGAGTTCCGGACGGAGCGCCGCCTCGACCCCGCGGATTTCCTGGCCAGGATCAACCGCAGCGTTCCGCCGGGCCTACGCTTCTCGGGGCTGGAAGAGGTCGCGGCCGGAGCCCCGTCTCTCCACAAGGCGACGGAGCGGCTGGTCTATTCGCTCGACCGGGCCGGCGAAGGCCTGGGCCCGCGCCGGAGCGCCCGGGAGATAAGGCAGGCGTTGAGCCGGCTGGCGGGAGCCCCCGGCGGGGCGCCCGCCCCGGAGGTCCGGTTCGCGGGACGCCGGATCGTCTTCACCCTGCCTCCCGACCCGGGCAAGGGGGGCCGGATCCAGGACATCGTCGCCGGGATCTTCGGCGCCGCCGAGCCCGCCTTCCTGATCCGGCGGGACGAGATCGCCCTGAAAAATTGACACATCCCTCCGAATCCGATACGATTCGGCATGAATTTCCCAGGGGAGAATCAACCGTGATCGATTTCGAACTGACGGAAGACCAGATCGCCCTCAGGGACATGGCCCACGAGTTCGCCGCATCCGAGATGCGGCCGAAGGCGGCCCGCTATGACCAGGGCCACGACTTTCCCGAGGACGTCATGCGCAAGGCCTTCGAGGTCGGCTTCCTGACCTGCACCGTGCCGGCCGAGTACGGCGGCGTCGGCCTGGGCGACCTCGACACGGCCATCGTCAGCGAGGAGCTGGCCTGGGGCTGCGCCGGGATGTACACGACGATGATGGCCAATTCGCTGGCCTTCACGCCGCTGCTGCTCTTCGGCACGGACGAGCAGAAGAAGCGGCTGTTCGCGCCGTTCCTAAAGGGCATGGCCTTCGCTTCGTACTGCCTGACGGAGCGGGAAGCGGGCTCGGATACCTCGGCCGTCAAGACTACGGCCCGCAAGGACGGCGGCGTTTTCGTCATAAACGGCTCCAAGTGCTTCATCACCAACGGCGGCGTGGCCAGCCTCTACATGGTTTTCGCCAACTCGGCCCCGGAGAAGGGGCCCCGCGGCCTGAGCGTCTTCGCCGTGCCCCGCGACACGCCGGGGATCACCGTCGGCAAGGTCGAGGACAAGTTCGGCCACCGGGCCTCGAACACCACGGAGCTGTTCTTCGAGGACGTGCGCGTCCCGGCCGCCAACCTCATCGGCCGGGAAGGCCTCGGCTTCATAGCCGCCATGCGGACCTTCGATAAGACCCGGTCGGCCGTCGGGGCGGCCGGCGTGGGCATCGCCCGCGCGGCGCTCGAGCACGCGGTCGAGTACGCGAAAACACGGGTCCAGTTCGGCAAGCCCATCGCCACGTTTCAGACCACGGCCTTCAAGCTGGCCCAGATGGCCATGGACGTCGAGGCGGCCCGGCTGGCCGTCTGGCGGGCGGCCTGGCTGATGGACAAGGGCAAGCCCAACGGGAAGGAATCGGCCATGGCCAAGTGCCTGGGCTCGGACGCGGCCATGCGCAACGCCCTGGAGGCCCTGCAGATCTTCGGCGGCTACGGCTACATGAAGGATTATCCGGTCGAGAAGCTCGTCCGGGACGCCAAGCTGCTCCAGATCTACGAGGGAACCAACGAGATCCAGCGGCTGGTCATCTCCCGGGAAGTCATCGGGCCGATCCGCAGCCGCTGAAGACCGCGTGTTGGGCAGTCCCCTCTCTCCGGCTTAGCTCAGGGTATTGCCTCTGGCTCCCCGGCCGGCGGGGAGCGGACTCTTGGGAGCGGACCTCAGAATCACGGCTGAGCACTCGAGGCCGGGATTCCGATAAATATCTTAGGCAAGCGCTTTCTTCAGAAATTCCCCGGCCCCGCCCCTTCGAGCCGCTCCGGTGCGGCGCTGATGGTCGCTTCGGAGACTCCGCTCCCTGCCGGTCCCCCCTCCAAGGACGGGGATCTTCGAAGCAATACCCATCGCAGCCGCGAGAGGGATGCCAGCAAGCGGGATAAAGAGCCGTGGATGCAGGCTGCTCAGAGACCGAGGATCTTGACGAGGTCCGCTTCGACGGACTTATTGGGGGCCTCGACGATCCGGCCGGCCTCCCGGCCGTCGACGAGGACGACGAACGTCGGCAGCTTCTCGATCTTCCGCTCCCGGACATACGGCGCACGCTTGTCCCCGGCTTCGGGCACGCCGACATAGACGGCCTGTAGCAGGGGCGTATCGGCCAGGTCGAGCACTTTGAAGAAGGCGCTGACGTGGTCCTTGCTGTCCGGGCACCAGCTCCCGAAATAGACCTCGACCCGGACCTCGCGGGCCAGGCCGCGAAGCTTGTCGAGGGCTTCGGGATCGGGCTGATAGGCGGCGACGACGTCCTGCCAGGCGGGGCAACGCTCGAGGATGGCCTCCCGGCCGGCGGGGCCGACGATCTCCTGGCCGAAAACGGAAGAGGGGAGCGGGACGCTCCCCAGGATGATCACGGCGATTAGGACTATGAACGGCTTGCTCACGGCAGCGCCGCGGGGAGTCGGCCCCCCTTAGTTCTCGATGTATTCGGGGATCAGGGCGATGGTCTCGATCCCGGCGCCGCGGGCGATGTCGATGACTTCCATGACCTTGGCGAAGGGCAGCTTGGCCAGGGCGCGGATGAACACGGTCTTGTCCTGGCGCGTGCTGTAGAGGCGCCGGAGCTCTTCGAGCAAGCCGCGGAGCTCGTACTTGATCTGGTTGATCTCGACGACATCCTTGTCCTGCAGGGTCACGACGATGAGGCCGGTCGGCTGGCCGCCGCCGCTCGAGGAATCGGAGGTCTCGGGCAGCTTGACATCGATGCCTTTCTGAACGAGGGGCGTGATGACCATGAAGATGATGAGAAGAACGAGAAGGACGTCGCACAGGGGAACGACGTTAGGCTCGGCTTTTGCCATAATGGCCTCCTTGATACAACTCTCAGCCCATTATTCTAGGATAACCGCCGGGTCTTGTCAACGGTATTTCCCGGGCGGATCATTTCAATGTGTCGACCGCCTTGCGGTTGTTGCTGGTGTGGAAAACGAGCAGGGTCTTGCCCTCCCCGGAGGACGAGCCGTAAGCGTAGCGGATGTCGACGACGGCGTTGCCCAGGAGAGCCCCGATCTCGGCGCCGGCGCCGATCCGGTCGGTGACCAGGACCGTGACGACCTTCTTCGATTTGACCTTGTAGCCGAGGGTCCGCAGGGACGTTTCCGCCTTCTTGGCGTCCGAGGTGACCAGGTGGAAATGGCCCGCTTCGCCCTCGGAGTAGACGTAGAAGGCCTTGACGTTGACCCCCGCGTTGGCCAGCGTCCCCAGCACGCGCCCGAAAATGCCGGGCTCGTCCGGGGCAGTGACCGTCAGTTCTGTTTCCTCGCTCAGTTGTGTCACGGCGGTTCTCCTGTGATTGAGGGGCATTATACCAGATTCGGCCCGGACGCGACAAATCGGGCTTGCGTTTTTCGCCGTCCCCGGTACAATGATCCTTCTCCTGTCTCCGGGATTGCCTCTCGCGGCGGCGATGGGCGTTGCCTCGAAGATCCCCGTTGCTGGAGCGGGGGGGACCCGCGAAGCGGGGGGGAACCGTGCGAACTGGTTCCCAGGGGAGCCGGGGAGCTAGAGGTAATGCCCTGAGCAAAGCCGAAGAGAGGGATCCTCCCGGAATCGGGAGAAGAACCTGCATAATGCGGGGGCGGGCGTCCGCCAGGCGGCGCCTGGGGAGGAGGACGGGACATGACCCGAAAAACCGGCGTGTCGGTGGCCATCGTTGATAACTCCATCGATCCCGCGGTCTACCGGCCTGTCGAGCACTGGAGCCGGAATCTGGACGCGCCCTGGGAGGCCTTCACGGCCCGCGAGGGGCGTCTGCCGGAGCCGGGAGCCTTCAGCCACATGATCCTGACGGGCTCGGAGGCTTCCATCGTCGAACGCGATCCCTGGGCCGAGGCGGAGGCGGCGATGGTCCGCGAAGCCGTCTCCCTCGGGACCGCGGTCCTCGGCAGCTGCTGGGGCCACCAGCTCCTGGCCTTCGCCCTGGCGGGGGAGGCCTGCGTCCGCAGGGCCGCGAGGCCGGAGATCGGCTGGATCGCCATCAGGCTGGACAGGACGAGCGACCTGCTCGGCCCCGCCGGGACTGCCCCCTTCACGTTCTCGAGCCATTTCGACGAGGCCTGCGACCTGCCGCCGGGCTTCGACATCCTGGCCTCGACCGACAGCTGCGCCGTCGAGGCCTTCCACGTCCAGGGCCGGCCCGTCTGGGGGCTGCAATGCCACCCGGAGATCGACATTCCCGAGGGGCTTCGCTTCTTCCGCGACCTCGCCGCCCGGGGTTTCAAGGGGCGCGAAGCGCTCCTGACGGCCCTGTCCGAGACGCCGCGCGACTCCGGCCTCATCCGCAGGATCGTCCCGGCCTTTCTCTCCTCGGGCGGTCCCGGCGCGGGAAAGTGTTGATTCGGCTTGACAATTGGGCCGGGCTTAAATATAAATCTAGTGATCGGATTCGTTTCCCTACATAAGCTTCAGAGGAGGATACTGATGATGAAGCGCCCTCAATCTACCCTGATCGTTGTCGTGCTGGCGCTGGCCGTCCTCACGACGATGTCCTTCGCCCAGACCACCAAGCTCAAAAGGATCGGGCTGTACACGTTCTGCACCGTCAAGGGGCAGGAGCCGACGCCGGCGACTATGAAGGGCCTCTTTGACGCCCACGCCGCCGAGATCAAGACCGGCTTCGAGCTGGCCGGCAACCCCGAGCTCTATGAGCCCTTCATGGAGCAGATGAAGACCGCCGAATGGGTCGACACGACCATGCCCGTCGGCGATGTCCTTCCCTGGATGCTCTTCAAGTCCCACGGCCAGGTCAAGGTGGCCAGGAACGTCGAGTGGGCGGGCAAGGCCCCCGCTCCGGTGTTCCTCGTCCCGATCACCAAGGATTGGAAGCAGTACGAGTTCGTCATCCCCAAGGGCTGCGGCAACATCGCCCTCAGCAGCAAGGTGACCGACCTCATCCAACCGGCCGTCTGCAGCCTGTCCGTCACCCCGGCCCGGGCCAACGCCAACGACCCGATCACCGTGGACATGAGCGGCTCGCAGAACGCCAGAGCCATGACCGTCGAGGTCACGGATGCCCAGGGCAACAAGCTGGCCACCCAGGAGCTGACCTCCCAGTCGCCCAAGTGGCAGACCAAGTTCGACAAGCCCGGCGAATACACCTTCAAGGGCACGGCCGTCGGCATGGACAACAAGGCCGCCGACTGCGCCGCCGCGGTCAAGGTGGCGGTCAACTTCCCGCCCATCTGCAAGCTCTGGACCTCGTGCATGCCCTGCGAGGACTATGTCGGCCGGCCGATCACCTTCGACGCCTCCGGTTCGAGCGACCCGGACGGCCAGATCGTCAAGGTCGTCTTCGAGCTCCTGGACGCCAAGGGGAACGTCATCGACACGTGCGTGACGACCCGGAAGCCCTGGACCTGGGAAAAGGTCTTCACCAAGGCCGGGTCCTACACGATCAACACGACCGTCTTTGACAACGACGGCGCCCAGTCCCCGGCCTCCGATCCCTGCCGGCTGACCTTCGAGGTCACCCAGAAGAAGCTCTTCTGGAACGTCGGCGTGGGCCTCGGGCTCTATGCCGGCGGCAAGTACGCGAACGGCGAGACCGCTCTCGGCACGACGCAGGCCCTTTACGGCTTCCTGCGGGCCGGCCTGTTCGCCTGGCTCACGCCCGACAAGTGGAGCCTGACCGTGACCGGCGGCGGGGCCATGCCGTTCAAGGGAGACCCCTGGAAGTTCGTCTTCACGGGCGACGCCCTCGTCAACGGCCACTTCAAGAGCTTCTTCCTGGGCACCGGCCTCGGCGTCAGCTCGCCGACCCAGGCAAAGGACGAGAACCACAAGTTCGGCCTTGACATCCCCATCCAGGCGGGCTTCAAGGTCTTCGACAACTGGAAGGACTTCGGCCAGCTGTTCTTCGAATTCCGCATGCCCATCGGCCGGTCCTTCGACCACAACTGGAAATCCGGCGCCGGCTTCCGCTTCCTGTTCTGAGCCGCGCCGCGAACGCGCCTTCAACGGGCCGGGGAGCGCACGCTCCCCGGCTTTTTTTTGAGAAGAGGGGACCAGGTCTTCGCAAAACGGCAGGCCTGCCGTTTTGCGAGGACCTCGTCCCGGCGAAAAGCTGGCCCGGAGCAGGGAGGGAGGCGCGTGAATATCCGCCGACTATGATAGAGCTAAGAGGGGAGCGAAAGCGGGTTTAGTCGGAGAGCTTGCCGAGCTTGGCCAGCTCGTCGTTGTAATACTTGCGGTAGAGGATCTCCCATTCCCGGGAGCCCTCCTCGATGGGCTTTTTCTGGGCCTGGATCTTGTCGATGGCTTTCTTGTCGATCGCCTCGTAGAGGCGCATTTCCTCTTCGACCGACTTGACGATGACCAGGCGGACCTCGTTCGGGTCGTCCAGGAAATCGACCTGGTCGTCCTTCTCGAGGACGTTGAGGATCTGGCGCGAGAGGTAGTTGATCTTTTCCCGGGACAGGCGGTTGCTCACAGGACGATCCCCTTTTCGCGGGCCAGCTTCTTCTTGACCTCTTTGAACATCGCCTGGTACTCGATGTTCTCCTTGCGGATCTTCTCCATGTGCTTGCTCAGGAGCTCGCGGACCTCCTGGTCGAGGCGGTCCTCCTTCTGGAATTCCTCGACGAGCACGTTGGTGACCTCCTCGAGCAGGCGGCCCTTGTCCTCGACGATGATCTTGCCTTCCTTGGCCAGATTACGGAGGATGATCGAGGCCAGGTGTTCGATCTGGTTCTTGTTGAGCCGCATAACCCGGGTACTTTACACCGTTTGCGGCAAAAATTCAATGATCCGCGGCAACGTCGTCATAATTAGGCCGGCCCCGGATCTCCAGGCTCAGGACAGGACCAGGAAGGGATGGAGGAACGCGCCGCCGGGGACCGGGCGGGCCAGGGCGAGGAGGCGGCCGTCGCGCGCGATCAGGCGGGCCAGGCCGGCCGCCGTCACGGCGGCGAGATCGGGCAGGGGAGCGGCCAGGTCGGAGGGCCCGAGCGGCCGGCCGTTCCGGACGAAGGCCTCCGCCTCCGGACGGACGGCGACGGCCGGAACGTCCGGCAGGAGCCGTTCGAGGGGGATGAGCAGCCGCTCCGCCTCGCCCCGCGCGCCGGCGTCCTCAAAAGCGTCCAGGGCGACGGCCTGGCCCAGGCCGTAAGGGCCGACGCGGGTCCGGCGCAGCGCCGCCAGGTGGGCGCCGCAGCCGAGGCGCTCGCCCAGGTCATGGGCCAGGGAACGGACATAGGTCCCGGCCGAGCATTCGGTCTCGAAATCGAGGTCGGGCGGCCGGTAGCCCGTCATATCGAAGCGGACGACCGTGACCGGGACCGGCGCCAGGGTGAATTCCCGGCCGGCCCGGGCCAGCTTGTAGACCGGCTGCCCGTTGAGCTTCTTCGCCGAGAAGCGCGGCGGGGTCTGGAGGATCTCGCCGACGAACCCGGCCATGGCCGCGGCGACCTCGTCCCGGCCGGGCAGGGCGGACGCCTCCGGCGAGGCCGGGCGGCCGGAAGCGTCATAGGTGTCCGTGGCGAAGCCCAGGCGGATGCGGCCCTCGTAGACCTTGCGCTCCCTGGAAAGGAAGGGGAAGAACCTGGTCGCCTGGCCGGAGGCGACGAGCAGGACCCCGGTCGCGTCCGGATCGAGCGTGCCGCCGTGGCCGGCGCGCCGCGTGCCCAGGACCCGGCGCACGCGCCGGACGACGTCATGGGAGGTCGGGCCGGCAGGCTTGTCGATGACGAGAAGCCCGTCGCGCGCCACGGCTCCGCCCCGCCCTCAGCGGGCCGGCTCCGAGGACGGCCGGCCGGGATCGCCGTCGAGCAGGGCCTCGACGGTCGCCGGCACCTCGCGGACGAGGCGCTCGTAGGGGCCGTAGACGGTGAAGCCGGAGGCGTGGACGTGGCCGCCGCCGCCGAAGTGCTCGGCCACCTTGGCCGCGTTGGCCGTGCCCCGCGAGCGGAGGCTGATCCGGAAGGTCTCCGGGCCCATCTCCTTGAAGAACATGACCATCTCGACGCCCTTGATCGACCGGGCCAGCGTGGTGATGTCCTCGGTGTCGACGTCCCTGAGGTTGAGGCTCTCGGTGTCGCGCTTGAACATGCTGATGACGGCGATCGTGCCCCGGGAGTTCATGGTCAGCGTCGAAAGGACGCGGCCCAGCAGCTGGATCTTTTCGGGAGGATTGTTGAAATAGAGCTTCTCGGCGACCCGGTTGGGGCAGGCGCCCAGCCTGGCCAGCTCGGTCGCGGCGGCCAGGGCCCGGGCCGTGGTGTTGGAGAACTGGAACGAGCCCGTGTCGGAGGCGATGGCGCAGTAGAGGTTCTCGGCGATCTCCGGCGTCGGCCGGACGCCCAGGGCCGCGCTCAGGTCGAAGACCATCTCCCCGACGGCCGGAGCCTCGGGGTCGATCCAGTTGATGTCGGCGTAGGGCGTGTTCGAGTAGTGATGGTCGATGTTGACCTTGAAGGCGCCGCCGAGGGCCTCCTGGCCGGAGCGGGAGACGTCGGCGCACTCGAGCAGGATGACCGTGTCGAAATCGGCCCCCCTGATCTGCCCGATGCGGATGCCGGCCAGGTCGGGGAAGCCGGAGAAGGGGAACGGCGTGGGGTCGCGGTTTATGACGACCGCCTCGCGGCCCAGGGCGCCGGCCATCAGGGCCAGGGCCCGGGCGGTGCAAAGGGAATCGCCGTCGGGCCGGAGATGGGAAGTGACGGCGATGCGGCGCGACGCCCCTATGCGGCGGGCGATGAGTTCGCGCGGGTCAGCGGCCATGCTTCCTGGTCTCCTCGATCAGCTGGTCGATCCGGTCCTGGTGGTCCAGTCCCGGATCGAGGGCGAAAAATAGCTCGGGATTATACTTCAACTTGACCCGGGAGGCAAGGGCCCGGCGCAGGGCGCCCTTGTGGCGCTCGATCCGCTCGAGCCGGGCGGCGGGATCGCCGCCGAACACGGACAGGAAGACGCGGGCCGTCATCAGGTCGGGCGTCATCTCGACCCGGGTGACGGTCAGGAGACCCGCCCCGGGCTCCTGGAACTCGGCCAGGAGCAGGCGGCTGAGCTCGCTGCGGATGAGCTCGGCCACGCGGCGCGTCCGGAAGCCCTTCTCAGGCATAGCGGATCTCGTGGCCGGCGATCTCGGCCTCCTCGAGGTTCCTGGCGTCGGCCAGGACGCGGCCGAGGATCTCCTCGACGACGGCGGCGTGGTTGTTGAGGGTGACGACGCCCAGCCGGGCCCGCTGCCAGAGGTCCTGGAAATCGATCTCGGCCAGGGCGACGTTGTGGCGGCGCAGGCGGTCCTTGAAGCCGTGGAGGATGCGCCGCTTGTCCTTCAGGGACCGGGCGTAGGGGAAAAAGAGATCGAGCGTCAGCACGCCGACGACCATCGCCAACCTCCGGCCCCGCTAGACGGGCTGGACTTTTTCGCGGATGAAGGCCTCGATCGTGTCCCCCGGCTGGAAGCCGTTGAACCCGCCGACGCCGATGCCGCACTCGTAGTCCTTCTTGACCTCGGTGACGTTCTCTTTGAGGTGCTTGAGCGAGGTGATCCGCCCCTGGTGGAGGACCTCCCGGCCGCGCAGGACGCGGGCTTCGGCGTTGCGCGGGATCCGGCCGTCCTGGATGTAGCAGCCGGCGATCGCGCCGACCTTGGGGATCTGGAAGACCTTACGGACCTCGGCCCGGCCGAGGTAGGTTTCCTTGATGACCGGCTCGAGCAGGCCGATGACGGCCTTCTTGATGTCGTCCGTGAGCTGGTAGATGATCTTGTAGGTCCGGATCTCGACCTCTTCCTTCTTGGCCAGGTCCTCGATCTTCGGGGCCGGCTTGACGTTGTAGCCGACGATGATGGCCTTGGACGCGGAAGCGAGGAGGACGTCGGCCTCGGTGATGTTGCCCGTGCCGCCGCTGATGATCCTGATCTTGACCTTTTCGGTGCTCAGGGGCGGGATGACGTCCGAGAGGACCTCGAGCGATCCCTGGACGTCGGCCTTGAGGACGAGGTTGAGCTCCTTGGCCTGCCCGCCCTCGATCTTCTTGAACAGCTCGTCGAGGGTCACGCCGGCGTCGCGGGCCGTTTCCGGCTTCCTGGCCTGGAGCTTGCGGAACTCGACGACGTGCTTGGCCGCTTCCGGATCTTCCATGACCTGGAACGGGTCGCCGGAGACGGGGACGTCGGCGAAGCCCATGATCTCGACGGGTATGGACGGCCCGGCGCTCTTGAGGACCTTGCCGTGCTCGTCGAACATGGCCCGGACCTTGCCCATGGTCAGGCCCGAGACGAAGGCCTGGCCCTGTTCGAGCGTGCCCTGCTGGATGATGACGGTGGCCAGCGGCCCCTTCTGGCTGTCCAGCCGGGCCTCGAGGACGACGCCCTGGGCCGGGACCTTGGGATTGGCCTTGAGCTCGAGCATGTCGCTCAGGAGCAGGATCATTTCGAGCAGGTCGCCGATGTTCTTGTTCTCCCTGGCCGAGATCTCGACGCAGATCGTCTTGCCGCCCCAGTCCTCGACCAGGAGGTTCTCTTTCGAGAGCTGCTGCTTGACGCGGTCGACGTTGGCCTCGGGCTTGTCGATCTTGTTGATGGCCACGATGATCGGAACGTTGGCCGCCCGGGCATGGTCGATGGCCTCCTTGGTCTGGGGCATCACCCCGTCGTCGGCCGCGACGACCAGGACGACTATGTCCGTGGCCTTGGCGCCCCGGGCCCGTATGCGGGTGAAGGCCTCGTGGCCCGGCGTATCGATGAAGGTGATGGTCCGGTTCTTGACGGCGACGCGGTAGGCGCCGATGTGCTGGGTGATGCCGCCCGATTCCTTGTCGACGAGGTGGGACGAGCGGATGGCGTCGAGCAGGGTCGTCTTGCCGTGGTCGACGTGGCCCATGATGGTGACGACCGGAGAGCGCGGGGCGAGCTGCGACGTCTTGGCCTCGGCCATCTGGCGCATGGCCTGGTCGAGGCTGACGAGCTCCGCGTCGAAATGGGTCGCCCTGGTGACCGCCGCGGCCGCGTCGGCGTCGACGAAGTCGCTGAGGCCGGCGTTGAAGCCCTTGGCGGCCAGCTTTTCGAGCAGGTCTTTCGGCCGGATCTTCATGGCCTCGGCGGCGTCCTTGATCTGCCAACCCTCGCGGAACGCGATCTTCTGCCGGGGCTTCGGCGGCGCCGGCGGAGGCACGGGTTTGGCGGGGACGCGGGGCACGGGGGGCCTCGGGGCGGGCGCCGCCGGTCCGGCGGGCTTGTGAGGGGCCGGGTGCGGCGCTCCCGGCCTGGCCGGAGCGACCGGCCTGGGCGCGGGGGCCTGGGCGGGCCTGGCGGCTGGCGCGTGGGGCAGGGGGGGCTTCGGAGTTGGCGCCGGGGCCGCGGGTTCGTGTTTCGCGGGCGCGGGCGCGGGCGGCTTGGGCGCCGCTGACGGAGCGGGCGCGGGCTTGGCGGCGGGGGCCTGGGGCGCCGGGGCCGCGGGCTTAGCCGCCGGGACGTGGGCCTTGGGCGCCTCCGGCGCGGGAGCGGCGGGCTTCGCGGGCGCGGCCGGCTTGGCAGGGACGGCGGGCTTGGCCTCGGGCTCCTCGCCGGGCTTGACAGCCCTCTTCAGCGGCGGGGCCGCCTTGACGACGGGCACGGGCTTGCCGGGCGCGGCCGGCTTGGTCCCCGGCTGGACTCCCGGCTTCTGGACGGCGGGCTTGGCCGCGGGCTCCTCGCCGGGCTTGACGGCCCTCTTCAGCGGGGGGGCCGCACGAACGACCAGAGGGACCTTCGGTTCCTCCGGTTTGAGGGGTTTCTTGACGAGTGGTTTCTTGAACGGTTCAGTCATGGGCGTCTTCTTGTTTGATGGAGATTTTCCAGCCGACCAGCCGGGAAGCCAGCTTGACGTTGATGCCCTTCTTGCCGATGGCCAGCGAAAGCTGGTCCTGGGGCACGACGGCCAGGACGGCCTTCTCGCTGCGGCTGGCGACCTGGAGCCGGTCGACCTTGGCCGGGCTGAGGGCGGCCTTGGCGTAGCTAACCAGGTCGGGCGACCAGGGGATGATGTCGACCTTCTCGCCCTGCAGCTCCTTGGAGATGGCCAGGATGCGGTTCCCCTTGACGCCGATGCAGGCGCCGACGGGATCGATGTCGCGCTCACGGCTGACCACGGCGACCTTGGCCCGTTCGCCGGGCTGGCGGACGATGTCCTTTATCTCGATCGTGCCGTTGGCGATCTCGGGTATCTCGGTCTCGAGCAGCCGGGCCAGGAAGCGGGGCGCGGACCGGGAGACGAGGATCTGCGGCCCCTGGTAGCCCTTGAGCACCTGGGTGATGACCGCCTTGATCAGGTCGCCGCGGCGCATCTCCTCGCCGGGCAGCTTCTCGCGCAAGGGGAGGGCGACCTCGGTCTTGTTGACCTCGAGGATGACGAAGCCCTCCTCGATCCGCCGGACGACGCCGGTGACGATCTCGCCGATCCGGGGGGCGAACTCGCTGATTATCTTCTCCTGCTCCGCGTCGCGGACCTTCTGGAAGATGACCTGCTTGGCCGCCTGGGCGGCGATCCGCCCCAGGGTGTCGGAGGGCAGGTCGACCTCGACCGTCTCGCCCTCCTGGACGTCGGGGCGGATGGCCCGGGCCTCGGCCAGGGAGATTTCCTCGGCCGGGTTCTTGGGGCGCTCGGCGGCCCGCTTGACGGCATAGACGCGCAGCTCGCCCTTCTCGGGCTTGAACAGGACCTGGACGGTCTCTTTCTGGGAGAAGAACTTGGCGGACGCGACCTTAAGGGATTCCTCGATCGCCTGGATGATGACGCGAGGCTCGACCCCCCGCTCTTTGCTGAGCTGCATGATCGTGTTCCAGACGTTGACTTTCATCCGCTTTTCTCGATTCCCGGGTCAGGGGGTTCAAGGACGAGTGATTATATCGGAATTCACCCCGGGATGCAACGCGGCCGGCCCGCCGATCCTATCGGATCTCTGCGCCGTGGAGGGAATAGGGGCCGGAGCCGGTGATCCGGACCGGGACGAAGCGGCCGGAGGGGTCCGCCGGCGCGTCGAAGTTGACGACCAGGTTCCCCGCGGTCCGGCCGGAGAACCGGCCGCCGCCCTTGGGGCTGGGCCCGGCGCCGAGGACCCGGAGCTCGCGGCCGACGAAGGACCGCAGGATGCCGGCCTGGATCGACCGCTGGAGGGCCTGGAGGGCGACGAGGCGCCGCCGCTTGACCTCGAGAGGGACGTCGTCGGGGACGGCCGCGGCCGCGGTCAGCGGACGGGGAGAGTAGCGGAAGGAGAAGACGCCGGCGCAGCCGACCTCGCGCAGGAGGCCGCACGTGGCCTCGAAATCCTCCTCCGTCTCGCCGGGGAAGCCGACGATGATGTCGGTCATGAGGAGGATGTCCGGGACGGCCCTCCTCAGCCGCCCGACGAGGGCGAGGTAGTCCTCGCGGGCGTAGCCCCGGTTCATCCTGTCGAGCACGCGGGACGAGCCGGACTGGACCGGCAGGTGCAGCGCCGGGCAGACCTTCGGGTTCGCCGCCATGGCCCGGATGATGTCGTCCCCGAAGTTCTTCGGGTGGGAGGTGATGAAGCGGATCCACTCGACGCCCGGCACGGCCGCGACGGCCCCGAGGAGCCCGGCGAAGCCGAGGCCGGAGCCCGGGTCCCGATAGGAGTTGACGTTCTGGCCGAGCAGCTGGATCTCGGGCCGGCCCGCCGCCGCGGCGGAGCGGACCTCGGCCAGGACGTTCGCCAGCGGCCGGAACTTCTCGCGGCCGCGCGAAAAGGGCACGATGCAGTAGGCGCAGAAGTTGTCGCAGCCCTCCATGACCGGGATGAAGGCGCTCCCCGGGGACTCGCGGGCCGTGGCCTCCGCCCCGACCTCGCGCCAGTCCCGGCCGAAGTCCGTCCGGATCACCGGGGCCTCCGCCGCCCGGGCGACGATCTCCGGCAGGTCGAGGTAGTTGTCGGGCCCGACGACGAAATCGACGGCCGGGATCCTTTCGACGAGGCCGGCGCCGCGCACCTGGGCGATGCAGCCCGCGACGCCGAGCAGGAAGGGCCGCTTCTTCCGGAGACCGGCCAGGCGGCCAAGGTAGGAATAGAGCTTTTCTTCCGATTTCTGGCGGACGGCGCAGGTGTTGACGATGACGATGTCGGCGTCCTCCGGGGCGCCGGCCCGGGCCGCGCCCGCGGCGGCCAGGACGCCGGCGATGTGCTCCGAGTCGTTCTCGTTCATCTGGCAGCCGAAGGTCCGGACGAAGACCTTCAGGCCGGAGAGGCGGGCGCTCATGGGAGGGACATTATACACGAAGCCGCCGGGGGGGCGGGTCAGAGGATCTCTTCGAGGAGGGCGACGGCGTCGGCGACCAAGCCTTCGCACTTCGTCTCGTGGAGCTTCAGCTCGCTCGCTTTCCGGCTTCCTTCCGGCGTGCCGATCTCGCAGCCGAGGAGGTCCCGGCACCTGACCGCTCCATGCCGCGAGCCGAACCGGGCGATGAGCTCCCGGACGAGGGCGTAGGTCTTTTCTTTGGCCGCCGCGTCCTCCGGCCGGACGCGGCCGTACTTGAGGCCGACGGCCAGGAACGCCCCGGTCAGGGCGCCGCACCAGTCGCCGCCGGCGGCGATGCCGCCGCCGAAGGGCTGGGACAGCCGCAAGGCCGTCTCCCGGTCGAGCCCCTGGTCCTCGGCGAAAGCGGCGAAGACCGACTGGGAGCAGCTGAAGCCGCGGCGGAACAGGCAGAGGGCGACCTCCGATCTGCTCATGATCTTCGTCCTTTCGGCAGGCCGCCGTCGAGCATCTCCCGGGCGATCTGACGGGAGGCCTCGGTCAGGCGGCTGCCGGCGACGAGCCGGGCGATCTCCTCGATCCGCTCCTCGCGTCCCAGCCGGCGCACTCCGGTGAATGTCCGCTCCTTCTCGACCCGCTTGTCGACGCTGAAGTGATGGGCCGCGGCCGAGGCGATCTGGGGCAGGTGGGTGATGCAGATGACCTGGTGGCGGGCGGCCAGCTGGTCGAGCTTGCGGGCGATGAACTCGGCCGTTTTGCCGCCGATCCCGGCGTCGACCTCGTCGAAGATGAGGGTCTGTTGCCCCTCCCGGTCCTTGCCCGCGGCCTTGAGGGCCAGCATCATCCGCGACAGCTCGCCGCCGGAGGCGATGCGCCGCAGGGGCCGCAGGTCCTCGCCGGGATTGGGCGAGAGGAGGAATTCGGCGTCCTCGGCGCCCTGGTCCCGGATGGTCGACGGGTCCTCGAGCGAGGGGGTCCGCGTCTCGAGCCGGACTTCGAAGCGGGCCTTGGCCATGCCCAGCAGGCCGATCTCCTTTTCGATGGTCCGGCCGAGCCTGTCGGCGGCCTTCTTCCGCTCGGCGCCCAGGAGGGCCGCCGTCCGGGCGTACTCGTCGAACTTCGAGCCGATCGCGGCCTCGAGCTCCTGGAGCCGCTCCTGGCCGGATTCGAGCCCGGCCCGCTCGCGGCGCAGGCTCTCGCCGTGGGCCAGGACCGCTTCGACCGAGCCGCCGTACTTGCGCTTGAGCTTCTCGATGACGCTCAGCCGCTCTTCGACCTCCTCGGCGTTATCCGGCGCCCCGGCCCTCCGGTCGCGGAAGCGGACGAGCAAGTCGGCGGCGTCCTGCAGGAGGATGGCGGCGTCCTGGAGGCCGGGCCGGAACTCGCCGAAGGACTCCTCGTAGGCGGCCAGGTCGGCCAGGACCGACTTCAGCCGGGCCAGGCGGGGGACGAGCGAGTCTTCGCCGGTGTAGGCTAGGTCGAGGGCCTTGTCGACGAGGCCGGCGATCTTCTCGGCGTTCCGCAGGATCTCGCGCTCGCGCAGGAGGGCGTCGTCCTCGCCGGGCTTGAGCCCGGCCGCCTCGATCTCCTTGAGCTGGTAAGCGATGAAGTCCAGCCGTTGCTCGCGCTCCTTCTCCCGGCCCTGGAGCTCGCGCTGCTCCTGGAGCAGGCGCCGCAGCTCCTGGGCCGTCCGGGCCGCGTCCCGGACGAGGCCGGGCGCGCCGAGGGTCTCGTCGAGGTAGGCCAGGTGGTTCTCCAGGTGGAGCAGGAAGATGTGGTCGTTCTGGCCGTAGATATCGATTAGCTGCGGGCCGAGCTCGCGCAGCCGCCGGACCGGGACAAGGACCCCGTTGACGAAGGCCTTGCCCGAGCCCTGGTCGGTGACCGAGCGCTGGACGAGGAGCTCGCCGTCCTCGGGCTCGGGCAAGCCGGCCAGGTCGAGGGGCAGGCCGGTCACATCGAAGACGGCCTCGACGAAGGCCTCGGCCTTGCCGGTGCGGACGAGGTCGGGCGAGCCCTTCTCGCCGAGGATCAGGCGGATGGCGTCGATGATGATCGATTTGCCCGCGCCGGTCTCGCCCGTCAGGATGGAGAAGCCGGGCTCGAGCGGGACCTCGAGCTCCTCGATCGTGGCCAGGTTCCTGACCCGCAGCAGCTTGATCATATCGGCCGGGCCCTAGTGGAGGATGTACGGGACGAGGGCCCGCTCCATGTTGATCCGGCCGTAGCCGGCGCGGTCGTCGCGGCCCGGCAGGGTCGCCTTGTTGATGTCGTCGGCCGTGTAGCGGATGATCTGCATGATCTGGTCGGCCGTCAGGTCGGGCTTGGCGCTCTTGAGCAGGGCGGCCATGCCGGCGACGTTCGGGGAGGCGGCCGAGGTCCCGGAGGCGAAGAGATAAGGCTCATAGCCCTGGCCGACGTACGACTGCGGGGCCGGGCCGAGGATCCAGACGCCGGGCGCGGCGACGTCCATCTGGGGGCCGTAGTTCGAGAAATCGGCGATCTGGTCGTTGTAGTCGCTGGCGGCCACGGCCAGGACATAGTCGTCGTAGGCGGCGGGGTAGAGGACCCCGGCCAGCCCGTCGTTGCCGGCGGCGGCGACGATGACGACGCCCTTGTCGTGCGCGTAGCGGCAGGCCTCCTCGAGGAACGGGTCGTCGATATCCCCGCCCAGGCTGAGGTTGATGACGTCGGCCCCGTGGTCGGCGGCCCAGGTGATGCCGTCGATGATCCAGCTGTAGTAGCCGTTGCCCTGGGCGTCCATGACCTTGACCGGCAGGACCCGGCAGTTCCAGGCGACGCCGGCGATGCCGACGGCGTTGTTCGTGTCCGCGGCCGCGACCCCGGCGACAAAGGTGCCGTGCCAGTGATCGTCGGAAGCCTCGTCGTCATCGTTGACGAAATCGTGCCCGTAGCCGGCCAGCTTGGCGGCGAGGTCGGGGTGGGAGAAGTCGACCCCCGTGTCGATGACGGCGATGACCGTTCCGTCGTCGCCCTTGGCCTGGTCCCAGGCCTTCACGGCCTTGATGTCGGCGCCGGAGGTCATCTGCGGCTGGATGCCCGGAGCGATGTCCAGGATGCCGCCGAGGTTGCGGAGGTTGTACTGGTAGCCGGCGAAATAGGGATCGTTGGGGAAATCGGCCAGGCGGGTCCGGTAGTCGGGCCGGGCCATGGCCACGTCGCCGTTGCGGCGGAGCATGGCCAGGGTCTCGGGGACCGAGACGCCCGGCGCGGTCCTGACGCTGTAGACGCCGATCCCGGCGATGCGGTGGACGGCGGGGAAGCCGTAGGACCGCAGCAGCCCGTCGGCGTAATCCCCGGAAACCTCCGGGCGGAAGCTGACGAGGACGCGGTCGGTCGCGTAGCGAAGAAGGCGGCGGCGGAAGATCTGGCGTTCGGCCCGCAGGCTGGTCCGGGCCTGCCGCACCGGGGTCAGGGGGAGGCGCTTCGGAAAACGGGGCCAGGCGGAATCGCTGGCGCCCAGGGCGGCGCAAAGGACGGCGAGGAGCGCGAGGGCGGTCCTGGCGAGATTCCTGGGCGTCTTGGTCATGGTCATCTCCTTCCCCTAGAACGCGCAGGCGAGGCCGGCGGAGAAAAGCCCGTCCAGGCCGCCCGGACGGGGCGAAACGCCGGCCTTGGCCCGCAGGGACAGCCGGCCGGTCAGGGCGACGTCCGCGCCCAGCGCGGCGCTGAACGAGAGATCGCCGGCATGCTTGGCCTCGCTCCCGGCCAGGTCCCCGATGGTCTCGGCCATCTTGAACGCGGCCCTGAGCCAGCGGGCCTGGACCTCGAGGTAGGGGGCGGCCCTCCTGAGCTTCCTGTATGTCAGCCGCGGCCCGGCCGCAACCTCCAGCCAGCTCGATCTCCCCTCGGCGCCGCCCTCGACCATGAAGCCTTCGAGGGGCCAGGTTTTCGACATCCCGAATGAATAGACGATCCGGCCCGTCCCGCCGATCTCAAAGCCCGAGAATCCGGCCAGGGGGGCGACGACCTCGGCGCCGAAGGCCAACCCCAGGAGAGGTGCGGCGTCGTATTCGAGGCTGATCGGCAGGCCGGAGAAGGTCAGGCCGCGGAAGTCCGTCAGGACCGCCCCGGCGCTGAGGCTCAGGACGGCGCCCTTGGTCAGGACGAGATCGGCCCGGGCGGAGATGAGCTGGCCCCCGATCCTGGACGACGCGGCGTCGCCCTTCCAGACGACCGTGCGCGCCAGGTTCTCGTAGGTCAGGCCGACGGCGATCGACTTGACGTTCGGCTCGGCGGCCGCGGCCGCGCCGGCGACGAGGGCGGCAGCCGCCCACAGCCCCAGAACGGCACCCAGGCGCCTGCTCCGCTCCCCCATGAAGATCCTCCCCGACCCCCGCCGGGGGATCAGCCCGTCTTGACTTTCGGCTTGGGCGTCTCGGCTTTGAGCCGAGGGATATCGGCCAGCCGCTTGGTCGCGGTCTTGGCCAGCTTGTCCCCGGGATAGTCAGTCACCACCTTGGTGAAGTAGGGGAACGCTTGGTCGAATTGCCGGATCATGAAATAGCAGTCGCCGAGGTAGAAGTAGACCTTGGCCAGGCCGGTATAGTCCGGGTACTTGCTCATGACCTCGGACAGCCGGCTGATCGCGGCGCGGTAGGCGCGGCGCCGGTGGTAGCTCAGGGCGATCTCCGTCTCGTGCCCGGCCAGGCGCTCCTCGCACTCCTTGATCTTTGCCTGGGCCTCCTTGGCCTGGTCGCTGGCGGGATAGTCCGCGATGACCTTCTTGAATTCCGCCAGGGCCTGGATCGTCTTGGACGGGTCCCGGCCGGGCTTCAGCATCTTCCTGTAGAAGGTCATGGCGATCTGGTACTGGCTGTAGGCCGCCGACGGCGAATACGGGTAGCTGCGGATGAACTCCCTGTACTCGGCCGCGGCCAGGATCATGTTGCTCTCGTCGCCCTTCCGGAAGTAGGCGTCGGCGATCAGGAGCTTGGCCCGCTGGGCGTAGAAGCTCTTGGGGAAGGAGTCGATGACCTGGCGGAGGTAGAGCAGGGCTTTCTCCGTGTCCTTCTTGACGTATTGTTCGCCCAGCCGGTACAGGGCCTCGTCGGAGGAGGCCAGGTCGGGGGCCAGCGCGATCTGCTTCTTGTGGCAGCCCGTCGCCAGGATCGAGAGGGCCAGGATGGCGAGCAGCGCCGCGAGCGTGGTCTTGGGAGAGCGTTTTGTCATGAGGCTTTCCTAGCGATGTCTTTCAAAGTCCGGATGGCCGCGGCCGGGTCCGGCGCGTCGTAGACGGCCGAGCCGGCGACGACGATCCCGCACCCGTCCCGGATGATGTCCCCGGCGTTGTCGAGCTTGATCCCGCCGTCGACCTCGATGGGAACGGCCAGGCCCAGCTCCCGGACGCGGTCACGGAGCCGGCGGATCTTGTCCCGGCAGGAGGGGATGAAGGATTGGCCGCCCCAGCCGGGATCGACCGACATGATCAGGACGTAGTCGGCCTCGGCCAGGACCTCCTCGATCGCACCGATCGGGGTGGCCGGGTTGAGCGCGACGCCGGCCCTGCGCCCGAGGGAGCGGATGAGCGACAGGTCCTTGTGCAGGTGGGCCGTGGCCTCGACGTGGAGGGAGATCCAGTCGGCCCCGGCCTCGTGGAACAGGGGCACGAAGGCGCGGGGCTCCTCGACCATCAGATGGACGTCGATGGGCAGGCGCGTCTCGCGCCGGATGGCCGCGACGAGCTGGGGGCCCAGGGTCAGGTTGGGCACGAAATGCCCGTCCATGATGTCGACATGGACGAGGTCGGCCCCGGCGTTCTCGGCCAGGCGGACGGCCTCGCCGAGGCGGGAGAAGTCGGCCGACAGGATGGACGGGGCGATGAGGACCATCAGCGGCTGACCTCGAAGGAGATGCGGTTGCGCTTCTGGATGCGGTAGCCGTTGGCCGGCTCCTGCTTGACGATGAGGCCGGCGGCGGCCCCCGGATAATAGACGTAGCGGATGTCGGCGACCTTGAAGCCCCGGGCGTCGAGGCCGGCGATGACGCCGTCGGCCTTCCGGCCGATGAGGTCGGGCATGACGTAGCGGTCGTCGACGTCGCCCTGGCTGAGCAGGAGGCCGATGGCGGAGCCCCGCTCGACGACGCTCCCCGGGGCGGGTTCCTGATCCAGGATCCGGCCCGCTGGCAGGCGGGGCGAATGGACCTGGCTGAGCCGGCCCTTGGTCAGGCCGGCCGCCTGCAGCAGGGACAGGGCCTCGTCCAGGCTCTTGGAGGCGAGCTCGGGCACGGTCACGGTGCCGCTGCCGGAGCTGGTGTAGACCTGGACGGGAGTGGTGATGCGGATCTTCGAGCCGGCGGCGGGCTCCTGGCGGACGATGAGCCCCCGCTCGACGCGGTCGCTGGGCTCGCTGCCCTTTTGGGCCATGCTCAGGTCCTTCTTCTTGAGCTCGGCCCGGGCCTGGGCCGAGCTCCGGCCAGTGACGTCGGGCACGGAGACGACCTCGCTCTTGAGCAGGACCTGGGAGAAGATGACGGCGCTCAGGAAGAACAGGATGAGGAAAAGGAGCGTGCCGACGGCCGCGTTATAAAGGAATTTGTTCGCCATGTGCTGTGGTCACGCTCGGGATCGCGGGATTATTATTAGCATAGTTTCCGAACCAAGTAAACGAGCGGCGCGTTGCGCCGGCCCCGGGCCGGGCGATATAATGGCGCTTTCGGAGGAGCGAACATGGACATCACCTATTCAGACTTCCGCAGCGACACGGTCACCAGGCCCACGGACAGGATGAGGCGGGCCATGGCCGAGGCCGTGGTCGGCGACGACGTGCTCGGCGACGACCCGACCGTCCAGGAGCTCGAGCGGCTGGCCGCCGCGACCATGGGCAAGGAAGCGGCGCTGTTCTGCCCGTCCGGGACCATGGCCAACTCGATCGCCGTCAAGATGTGGACGAGCGCCCTCGAGGAGGTCATCGTCGAGGAGCGGTCGCATATCTACAACATGGAATCGACCCACATGACCTTCATCTCCGGGGTGACGCCGCGGCCGGTGCGGTCGGCCCGCGGGGCCATGGACCCCGCTGACGTCGTCGCCGCCATCCGCAGGCCCAACGTCCACACCCCGCAGACGACCCTCATCTGCCTCGAGAACACCCACAACAATTGGGGCGGAGCGGTCATCCCGCTGGCGAACTTCAAGGCCATGCGCCGGATCGCCGATGAGCACGGGCTCAAGGTCCATCTCGACGGGGCCCGGATCTTCAACGCCAGCGTCGCCTCCGGCGTCCCGGTCCGGGAGTTCGCGGACCAGGTCGACTCCCTCCAGTTCTGCCTGTCCAAGGGCCTGTCGGCGCCCGTGGGGTCGATGCTCGCGGGGCCCCGGGAGAGGATCGAATTCGGCCGTCGGCTGCGCAAGGCCTTTGGCGGCGGCATGCGCCAGGCCGGCGTGCTGGCCGCGCCCGGCATCATCGCCCTGACCGAGATGGTCGACCGGCTCGCGGACGATCACGCCCGGGCCAAGCGGCTGGCCGCGGGGATCAGCGGCCTGCCTGGAGTCCGGCTCGATCCCGGAACGGTCGAGACCGACATCGTCATTTTCGGCTTCTACCATCCGAAGCTCAGCGTCGAGGCGATGCTGGCGAAGATGAAGGACAAGGGCATCCTGGCCCTGTCCGTCGCCGGCGGCATCCGCCTGGTCACCCACAAGGACGTCGGCGACGAGGACGTCGACCGGGCGATCAGGGTTTTCAAGGAGATCCTGGCCTAAACCGCGGAGGGGCCGGCAGGGAGCGGAGTCATCGAAGCGACCATCAGAAGCATGGCGGAGCGACTCGGAGCCATGCTTCTGGGAAATATCGGAAGAAAGCGCTTTCCTGAGATATTTCTCAGAATCCCGGCCTCGAGTGCTCGGCCGTGATTCTGACCTCCGCTCCCCGGAGTCCGCTCCGCGCCGGTCCTGGGCAAAGCCGAAGAGAGGGACTCTCCCGGAATCGGGAGAAGAGCCTTATAATGGCCTCATGACCGGGCCGGTCGTCCGCGAGATCGAGGCCAAGTCCATCCTCAACGCCTCGAAGATCTACGATTACTGCGTCAATCCGTACACCGGCTGCCAGGTCGGCTGCGCCTACTGCTACGCGGCCCTGTTCATGCGGCGCTACAGCGGGCACAGCGAGCCCTGGGGCGACTTCGTGGACGCCAAGATCAACGCGCCGTCGTTGCTGGCCCGGCAGATCGTCAAGGCCAGGCGGGGCACGATCTGGTTCGCCTCGGTCTGCGATCCCTATCAGCCGCTGGAAGAGCGATATGCCCTGACCCGGCGCTCGCTCGAGGTCCTCGCCGGCCGGGAATTCCCGGTCGTGATCCAGACCAAGTCCGCCCGCGTCCGGCGGGACCTCGACGTCATCAGGCGCATCCCCGACGTCGAGGTCGGATTCAGCGTCGCCAGCGACGACGAGACGATCATCCGGGCCTTCGAACGGATGTCGTCGCCGGTCGGGGAGAGGATCGAGGTGCTGAAGGAGTTCAAGGCCGCCGGGATCCCCACCTTCGCCTTCGCCGGGCCGCTCCTGCCCGGCAACCCCGAGCGGCTGGCGGCGCTCCTCGACGGGGCGGTCAGCCATGTCCTCATCGACCGGATGAACTATGTCCCCGCCGTGAAAGCCGCGTATGCCCGTCTCGGGCTCCTCGAGGCGTTGACGGATGCCTTCTTCCGGACCCAGGCGGAGCGCCTGTCCAAGGCCCTCCAGGCCCGGGGCATCGGGGTCAGGAAGGTGTTCTAGACGCGGCTCAGGCCTTGTGCGGGGCGGCCAGCCTTTCCGCCACGATCTCCGCGATGTCCTTGACGGCGATATCCTCCCGGCCCCCGTCTTTCAGCCCGTCGCGGAGCATGGTCAGGCAGAAGGGGCAGGCCGCGGCCGCCAGCGGCGCGCCGGAGGCGGCGATCTCGTCCGTGCGCAGGCGGTTGATCCGCGTTCCCAGCGATTCCTCGGTCCACATCAGCCCGCCGCCGGCGCCGCAGCAGAAGCTGTCGTCGCCGTGCCGCTTCAGCTCGCGCGGCCCGGCGCCGAGGGCCGCGCGCAGGACCCGCCGCGGCTCTTCGACCAGGCCGTTATGGCGGCCGAGATAGCAGGGATCGTGGAAGGTGTAGGGTCCGGCCGCGGTCGGGGCGAGCGCGAGCCGTCCCTCGTCGATCAGCCGGGCGATGAGCTCGGCGTGGGAGACGACCTCGATCAACCGGAGCCCGGCCTTGTCCTCGTCCGCGAGGTCCGGGACGATGTCGAGCAGCCTGGGATATTCGTGCTTGAGCGTGTTATAGCCGTGCGGGCAGATGGTGACGATCTTCTTCACGCCGTAGCGCTTGAACAGGGCGATGTTCTCCGCGGCCAGGCTCTGGAAAAGATACTCGTTTCCGAGCCGGCGGGCCGAGTCGCCGCAGCACTTCTCTTCGGCCCCGAGCGTGCCGAACTTGACCCCGGCCGCCCGGAGGACCTTGACGAACGAGGAGGCGATGGCTTTCCCGCCGTCGTCGTAGGAGCCCAGGCAGCCGACCCAGAAAAGATATTCGGCGTCCGGGACGTCCTTGATGGGCCGGACCCCGAGCGGCTCGCCCCATTCAGCGCGCTTGGCGAAGCCGATGCCCCAGGGATTGGAGTTCGTCTCCATGTTGCGGAAGAAGGCATTGAGCTCCTGGGGGAACTTGCTCTGCATGAGGACCTGGCTGCGGCGGGCGCCGACGATCTTGCGGATGTGCTCGATCTCGACCGGGCAGACCTTCATGCAGGCGCCGCAGGTCGTGCAGGTCCAGATCTCGCCCTCGGTGAACACGGCCGGGACGAGGCCGGGGAGATCGTCGCGCTTCCTGGCGACGAGGGCCTTGTCGCCGGCGAGCAGGGCCTTCTCCATGTTGAAGAGGATCATCTTGGGCGACAGGGGCTTGCCGCTGGCGAAGGCCGGGCAGGCGTCCTGGCAGCGGCCGCACTCCATGCAGGCGAAGGCGTCGAGGTCGTCCTTCCAGGTGAAATCCGGGAGCTTTTCGACGCCAAAGACCTCGGACTTCTCGAGATCGAGGGCCGCCAGCTCGCCGCTCGGCGTCGACCGGCGGAAGAAGACGTTGAACGGGCCGGCGAACATGTGCAGGTACTTGGAGCGGGGGACATAGGCGATGAAGGAGTAGACGGCGACGACGTGGGCCCACCAGGCCGCCTTGAAGTGCGAGGCGATCGAGGCCTGGCTCAGGCCCGAGCGGCCGATCATCCCGGCCAGCCAGGGCCCGAGGAACGACCACCGCGCCGTCTCGGGACGGGCGGCGACCGAAAAGGCCTCGAAATAGAGGAAGGTCGCCGTGGCCGCGGTGATCAGGAGATAGATGATCGCGGAATCGCCGCGGGTCGTGGCGTAGGCCTTGGGCCGGAGGACGAAGCGCCGGAAGGCCAGGAAGACGACTCCGGCCATGACCGTGCACGCGGCGACGTCGATGAGCGACGAGAAGAAGAGCCCGAACGCCGTCCGGCCGAAGAGATAGAAGCCGTCGAAGAAGCCTTCGAGCGTGTGGCTGACCGTCATGGTGTCGAAGGTCAGGGCGCCGTAGAAGATGCCGGCGTGCATCAGGCCGGTGAAGACCCGCTCGCTGCGCAGGGTGCAGCGCTGGAACAGGACCCTGCCGACGGCGCGCCGGAACCGCTTCCAGAGGTCCCGGAACCGGTCCTCCGGCGCGCCGGCCAGGACGATCCGGACCCGGCGGACGATAGGGACGAAGAAGGCCGCCGCCGTCGCGACGATCAGCAGGGCGAATACGTACTTTTCCGGCGTCGATAACATGCGCGGTCTCCTTCTCTCTCGCCGCGGCCCCTTTTTACAGATTTTCGGGGACGCCGTCAAATCCGGCGCTTCGGCGAAGGCCGGGGCCGGCGGCGGCGCCGGGGGAAGCCTGACCGGTCGCCTTTGACTCGATATTTCCGAGGTGTTATAAAAGTCTATTCTGCGCGGGGCCGGGCCCCGCCGAGGAGACCTTCATGAACGTTCTCGTCGTGCTGCTCGTCGCCGCGGCCATCTTCGCCCTGGCCGGGCGGTTCTATTCCCGGTTCGTGGCCCGCCGCCTGGGAGAGGACCCCGGCCACCCGACCCCGGCCGTGACCTTCAACGACGGCCACGACTATGTCCCGACCAAGCGCTTCGTCGTTTTCGCCCACCATTTCTCGGCCATCGCCGGCGCCGGCCCGATCCTCGGCCCGACCATGGCCATCCTCTACGGCTTCGGCCCGGCCTGGCTCTGGGTCGTCTTCGGCGGCGTGTTCATCGGCGCCGTCCACGACTACACGAGCCTCTTCATCAGCATGCGCGAGGGCGGCAAGTCCATGGCCGAGGTGGCCCGCAAGACCCTCGGCAACTCGGGCTTCAAGCTGTTCATCGCCTTCACCATCGTCATGATCGTCCTGGTGACCTCGTCCTTCCTGAGCGCCACCTCGATCTCCCTGACCTCGGTCTGGCCGCTGGCCAAGATCGGCGTCAAGGAGGGCCAGACCTTCCTCAAGACGGTCGTCCGGGACGGCGTCGTCATGGGCCGCATCGGCGGCATCGCCTCGATGTCGGTCATCGTCATCACCCTCTGCTCGCCGCTCCTCGGCTTCCTGCTCTTCAAGAAGAACCTCAAGACCGTCCCGGCCTATCTCCTGGCCTCGGTCATCTGCGTCGGCTCGGTCCTCCTGGGCATCGCCTATCCCGTCACCCTGGCCCCGACGACCTGGATGCTGATCATCTCGGGCTACGTTCTCATCGCGGCCGGCGTGCCGGTCTGGCTCATCCTCCAGCCCCGCGACTTCATCAACGTCCAGATCCTCTACGGCGGCATCGGCCTGATGATCGTGTCGCTCTTCAGCTGCGGCTTCCAGGGGCTGAAGGTGTCCATGCCGACGTTCAATCTCGCCGAAGGCTCGCTGAACCTTGGCTTCGTCTGGCCGATGATGTTCATCACCATAGCCTGTGGCGCCATCTCGGGCTTCCACTGCCTGGTCGCCGGCGGGACGACCACCAAGCAGCTGTCCAAGGAGACCGACGCCCGGGTCGTCGGCTATGACGGCATGCTGCTCGAGTCGCTTCTCTCGGTCTGCGTCCTCCTGACCCTGGGCGCGGTCATGGCCTTCTCCGACTACAAGGCCATCGTCTGGCCGACCGACCCGGCGGTGAAGTCCAATCCCATCCTGGGCTTCTCGCTGGCCGCCGGGCGGCTCTTCCACCAGGGCCTGGGCATCCCGGTCGCGCTGGGCACGGTCTTCGGCATCCTGCTCGTCGAGGGCTTCGTCATCACCACGCTCGACGCGGCCGTGCGGCTCAACCGCTACCTGTTCGAGGAGCTGTGGGCCATCATCATCAGGAAGGTGCCGCGGCTGCTCAAGCACTTCTGGTTCAACTCCGGCCTGGCCGTCGCGCTCATGTGGGTGCTGGCCTATTCGAACGCCTTCAACTCCCTCTGGCCCATCTTCGGCACGGCCAACCAGCTTCTGGCGGCCATGGCCCTGCTGACGGTCTCGGCCTGGCTCCTGCTGCGCAAGCGCCGGAACTGGTTCACGCTCGTCCCGGCCGCCTTCATGGTCGTGACCACGCTGGTAGCGCTCGGCATCCTGCTGGCCGGGTATCTCAAGCAGGGCAACTGCATCCTGATCGCCGCCGACCTGCTGCTCTTCGCCTTGTCGGCCGGCGTCGTCGTCCTGTTCCTGAAAACATTCCTTAAAAAGCGGAGCGCGTCCGGCGGCGAGCCGGCCGCGGCCTGATCGGGAAGGAGGCACCATGGCCGAGCACAGGGACATTGTCATCATCGGCGCCGGGCCGGGCGGCTACCTGGCCGCCATGCGGGCCGCGCAGCTCAGGAAATCGGTCACCCTGATCGACCAGGACCGCGTCGGCGGCACCTGCATCAACTACGGCTGCATCCCGACGAAATACCTCCTGCACCAGACCCGGGTCCTCAAGGAGCTGGCCGGGATGAAGACGCTCGATGGGCCGGCCGGCGAGGTCCGGCTGAACTGGCCCAGGGTCCAGCAGGGCCGGCAGGCCGTCGTCGACCAGCTGGTCAAGGGTCTCGTCTTCCTCCTCGAAAAGGGCCGGGTCGAGATCGTCAAGGCGCCGGCCCGGCTGCGGGCCGACCGGACGGTCGTCGCCCGGACCGAGGCGGGGGAGAGGGTCTTCGAGGCGGGCGCGGTCATCGTGGCCGCGGGCAGCCGGGCGGCCGGCCTGCCCTTCCTCCAGGCCGACGGCCGGACCGTGATCACCAGCACGGAGGCCCTGGCGCTGGCCGAGGTCCCGAAGAGCCTGCTCATCGTCGGCGCGGGGGCGATCGGCCTGGAGATGGGCTCGATCTACCGGCGGCTGGGAACGGACGTCACGGTGCTCGAGATCCTGCCGCAGATCCTGCCGGGGTCGGACAAGGAGGCGGTCATCCGCCTCGAGCGGGCCCTCAAGAAGCAGGGCCTGAGGATCTTCACGGAGATGAGGATCGACGGGGCCGCGGCCGGGGCGGACGGCGTCGCGCTCAAGGGCGTCTCGCTCAAGACCAACGCGCCGTTCGAATACCGGGCCGAAAAGGTCCTCCTCTCGGCCGGCCGCAAGCCCAACACCGCCGACCTCTTCGATGGCGAGCCCTGCCTGGCCATGGACCGCGGCTTCATCAAGGTCGACGCGGGGCTGCGGACGAGCCTGCCGGGCGTCTTCGCCATCGGCGACGTCATCGGCGGCAAGCTCCTGGCCCACAAGGCCTACCATGACGCGATCGTGGCCGTGGAGAACGCAGCCGGCCTGGGCCGGACCGTCGACTACGCGGCGCTCCCGGCGGCCGTTTTCACCGAGCCGGAGTTCGCCTCGGTCGGGCTGACGCAGGAAGAGGCGGCGGCCAGGGGGATCAAGGTCAAGGCGGGCGTGTTCCCGCTACAGGCCAGCGGCCGGGCCCTGACCATGGAGGCGACCGACGGCCTGGTCAAGGTCCTGGCCGGTGAAAACGACCGGGTCATCGGGGCCCACGTCGTCGCGCCCGGCGCCTCGGACATGATCCCGGTCCTGACCATGGCCGTGTCCAGGGGCCTGACCCTCAAGGAGCTCGACGGCATCATCTATATCCATCCGACGCTGTCCGAGGCGATCGGCGAGGCGGCCCTGAAGGCCAACAACGAAGCGCTCCACATCCTCAATACTTGAGGTTCTTCTCCAGATTCCGGGAAGGTTGCCCGCAGGCGGCGGAAGAACCATATACATGAGGGACGGTCCGTTCCGGCGTTGACGAGTGGGGAGGCTTTCTATAGAATCGGGGCGCCTTCCCGGGGAAAACATGAGAGAGCTGGTCATCGCCTTCGCCGTCTTCGGGCTCATGTCGGTCTTCATGGTCTTGGTCAACAGGATCCTGGGGCCCCGCAAGCCCGATCCGGCCCGGGAGAGGCCGTTCGAGTGCGGCAGTCCTCCGCTCCAGGCCGGCATCGGGCCGGTCAACATCCCGTTCTTCCTCGTCGCCCTCCTGTTCCTGGCCCTGGACGTGGTCGTCGTCTTCCTTTTCCCGCTGGCCCTGTCCATCCGCGGCCGCGGCCCCGGAGGCTTCGCCGCGCTCGCCGCCTTCGTCCTGGTCCTGGCGGCGGGGTTCGTCTATGCCTGGAAAAAGGGGGTCTTCCGCTGGTCATGAGCGGCTTCGACTTCGTGGCCACGCGCCTCGACACGGCCATCGGCTGGGGCCGCAAGTTCTCGCTCTTCCACTACCCGTTCGTCACCGCCTGCTGCGGCATGGAGTACATGTCCACGGCCTGCGCCCACTTCGACATCGACCGCTTCGGCGCCGGGCTGACCCGCTTCTCGCCGCGCCAGGCCGACCTGCTCCTGGTCGTCGGCACGATCACCCACAAGCTCGCCCCGGTGCTCCGGACCGTTTACGACCAGATGCTCGAGCCCAAGTGGGTCATCGCCTTCGGGGCCTGCACCGTGAGCGGCGGCATCTACAGGAACTACGCGGTCGTCCAGGGCATCGACAAGATCATCCCCGTGGACGTCTACATCCCGGGCTGCCCGCCGCGGCCGGAGACGGTCCTCGACGGGCTCCTCAAGCTCCAGGACAGGATCCAACGGCAGAAACAGGATTGGCGATGGGCCCGGAAACCCTGATCGGGGAGATCCGGGCCAGGCTCGGCCCGGCCGTCGAGGGCGTCGCCGATTCCTTCGGGGACCCGGTCCTCGTCCTCCGCGCCGCGGACGTCCGCCCGGCCCTGGCCGCCCTGCGCGAGCCTCCGTTCGACTACGCGGTCCTCCTCGACCTGACCTGCGTCGATTACGCGGCGGGGGAGGGCCGGTTCGAGCTCGTCTACCACCTCTATTCGCTCTCCCGCAACGTCCGCCTGCGGCTCAAGGCCTCGGTCCCGGCCGCCGACCCGGCCGTCGGGAGCCTGGTCGGCCTGTGGAAGAACGCCGAATGGCTCGAGCGCGAGGTCTTCGACATGTTCGGAGTCCGGTTCGAGGGCCACCCCTATCTCCGGCGGCTCCTGACCTACGAGGGCTTCGAGGGGCACCCGCTGAGGAAGTCCTATCCCTGGCGGCTGGAGCAGCCCCGCATCCCGATGAAGGGCGAGGGCTGACGTGGATCCCCGGACACGGCTCGAGCGGCAGGCCCGGCCCGAGAGCATGCTGGTCAACATGGGCCCGTCCCACCCGGCCATGCACGGCACCATGAGGATCATGCTCGAGCTCGACGCCGAGAGGATCGTCAACGCCGAGTGCGAGATCGGCTATCTCCACCGCGGCTTCGAAAAGACCTGCGAGAACAGGACCTGGTTCAACCTGCTCATCTACACCGACCGGCTGAACTACGTCTCGCCGCTCATCAACAACCTCGGCTATGCCATGACCATGGAGAAGATGCTCGGCCTGGCGGTCCCCGAGCGGGCCCAGCTCATCCGGGTCCTCATGAGCGAGCTCTCGCGCGTCTCCGACCACCTGACCTCGCTCGCGGCCATGGCCATGGAGAACGGCGCCTTCACCGTCTTCCTCTATATGATGAAGGCCCGCGAGTTCCTCTGGGACGTTATCGAGCAGACGGCCGGGGCGCGGATGACGACCTCCTACATCCGCATCGGCGGCGTCCGGGCCGACCTCCGCCCCGGCTGGCGGACCTCGCTGGCGACGGCCGTCGGCGAAACCCGCCGGGTCCTCAAGGACGTCGCCGGCCTGCTCGACAAGAACAGCATCTTCATCGGCCGGACCCGCGGCGTCGGGGCCATCTCGAAGGATGACGCCCTGTCCTACGGCTGGACAGGCCCCTGCCTGAGATCGACGGGCATCGCCTACGACGTCCGCAAGGCCCATCCCTATCTCGTCTACGACCGCCTCGACTTCGAGGTGCCGGTCGGCGAATGCGGCGACAGCTACGACCGCTACAGCGTGCGCATGCGCGAGATGGAGCAGAGCCTGAGGATCCTCGAGCAGGTCGCCGCCCTCATCCCCGATGCGGCGCCCCTGCCGGCCGGGCCGGCGATCGAGCCCGGGGAGGCCATCCGGAGGTCCCGGCGGGCGCGCGCGGCCGGGCCCATCCGCCTGTCCCCGAACCTGGAGGGCTCCGAGAAGGAGCGCCTGGCCGGCCTGACCGCCGGGGACGGCCGCGCGGGCGTCCCCCCGAAAGAGGACGCCTACACGACCATGGAAGGGCTCATCGCCCATTTCCTCTTTTTCATGAACGGCAAGGGCATACGGCCGCCCAAGGGCGACGTCTATTTCTCCGTCGAGGGCGGCAACGGCGAGGTCGGCTTCTACATCGTCTCGGACGGCACCGACCGTCCCTACCGGCTCCATCTCCGGGCGCCTTGCTTCCATATCGTCTCGGCGCTCGACGAGCTCATCAAGGGGCGGCTCGTCGCCGACGTCGTCCCGACCTTCGGCTCGCTGAACATGATCGGCGGGGAGCTCGACCGATGACCTACTCCCCCTCGCCGGACGCCCTCCGCAGGATCGAGGAGGCCATCGCCCTCTACCCGGAGAGGACCGCCGCCCTGCTCCCGGTCCTCCGGATCATCCAGGAGGAGGCCGGCTTCATCCCGCCGGCCGCGGAGATCTGGGCGGCCGCCAAGCTCGGGGTCAGGCCGGCCAGGGTCCGCGAGGTCCTTTCGTTCTACAGCATGCTCCGGCGGGCGCCCGGCGGACGCCACACCCTGGAGATCTGCCGGAACATCAGCTGCTACCTGGCCGGCGCCGAGGATCTGCTGGGCTTCATCTCCGGCATCCTGGGGATCAAGCCGGGCGAGACGACGCCCGATGGGGCCATCAGCCTGGCCGCGGTCGAGTGCCTCGGGAACTGCGACCACGCGCCCTGCCTCCAGGTCGACGGCGTCGATCGCGGGCCGATGACCCGCGAGGCGGCCGCGGCCCTGATCAAGGAGCTCAAAGGGAATGGCTGAGACGACGAGCGTTCCGCTCCTGCCCGCCGACGAGGGCGCCTGGCGGCTCGAGTCCTACCTCCGCGGCGGCGGGTACGCGACGGCCCGGCGGGTCATCACCTCGATGGCTCCGGCCGACGTCGTCGCCGAGGTCCGCAAGGCCTCGCTGCGCGGCCGGGGAGGGGCGGGCTTCCCGGCCGGGACGAAATGGGGCTTCGTGCCGCAGGGCGGGAGCGGTCCGAGATACCTCTGCGTCAACGCCGACGAGGCCGAGCCGGGGACCTTCAAGGACCGGCTCGTCCTTCTCCGCGCCCCGCACCGGCTGCTCGAGGGCATGCTCATCACGGCCTTCGCCGTCGGCATCCGGAGCGCCTTCATCTATGTCCGCGGCGAATACGGTCCGATGGCCCGGCGCCTGGAGGAGGCGATCGTCGAGGCCCGGGCGGCGGGCCTGGCCGGGCCGGGACTCTTCGGCACGGGATTCGGGCTGGAGATCGTGGTCCACCGCGGCGCCGGGGCCTACATCTGCGGCGAGGAGACGGCGCTCCTCGAATCGCTCGAGGGCCGCCGCAGCCAGCCCCGGGTCAAGCCGCCGTTCCCGGCGGCCGTCGGCCTGTTCCGCTCGCCCACGGTCATCAACAACGTCGAGACCATCGCCTCCGTGCCCGGGATCATGGCCCGGGGCGCGGACTGGTTCCTCGGCCGGGGGCGGCCCAACGACGGCGGGACCCGGCTCTATTGCGTCAGCGGCGCCGTCCGGAAGCCCGGCGTTTACGAACTCCCGGTGGGCACGCCTCTCCGGGAGATCATCGAGCTCCACGCCGGGGGGCCGCCCGAGGGAACGGCGATCAAGGCCGTCATCCCGGGCGGGCTCTCGGCGCCGCTGCTCGCCGCCGGGGAGATCGACGTGGCCATGGACGTCGGATCCCTGGCCGGGGCCGGCTCAATGCTCGGCTCGGCCGGCATCATCGTCGTCCCTCGGGGCGCGCCCATGCTCGACGTCCTTCTGACGACGGCCCGCTTCTACGCCCACGAATCCTGCGGCAAGTGCGCGCCCTGCCGCCTCGGGACGTCCTGGATCCTCAAGATCGTCGAGCGGCTCCGGCGCGACGGAGGGAGCCCGGCCGATCTCGATCTTGTCCTCGATCTGGCCGACGGGATCAGGGGCCGGACGCTCTGCCCGCTCGGCGACGCGGCGGCCCTGCCCATCCGCGCCCTGGTGACGAAGTTCCGCGGCGAGCTCGATCAGGCGGTGTCCCGGTGAGCGGAGCCGGCCGCGTCGGCCTGACCATCGACGGCCTCAAGATCGAAGCGGCCGAGGGGACCAACGTCCTCCGGGCCGCCGAGCAGGCGGGGATCGCCATTCCGCACTTCTGCTATCACCCCGGCCTTGACGTCGAAGGCAGCTGCCGGATGTGCCTGGTCGAGATCGAAGGCCTGCCGAAGCTCGAGCTGGCCTGCTCCACGGTCGTCCGCGAAGGGATGGCCGTCCGGACCTCGACGGAGCGCGTCCGCGAGGCGCGCCGGGACGTCCTCGAGTTCCTGCTGGCCGAGCATCCGCTCGACTGTCCCATCTGCGACAAGGCGGGCGAGTGCCGCCTTCAGGATTATTACGATCTCCACGGACGGCGCGCCGGCCGGATGTCCGAGCCGCGCGAGCGCCGGGACAAGAAGGCGCGGATCGGCCGCGGCCTCATCCTCGACCGGGAGCGCTGCGTCCTCTGCACTCGCTGCGTCCGCTTCCTGCGGAATGTGACCGGAACGGGAGAGCTGGGCGTGTTCGAGCGGGCGGTCCGGTCGGAGATCGGCGTCTTCGAAGGCTTCCCGGTCGACAACGACTATTCGGGCAATCTCGTCGATATCTGTCCCGTCGGGGCAATCACCGCCGAGGACTTCAGGTTCCGGACCCGGGCCTGGTTCCTGTCCCGCAAGCCCTCGGTCTGCCCCCATTGCGGCCGCGGCTGCGCCGTCAGCGTCGAGTCCGTCGCCGGCTACCCCCTGGATAACGGGGAGAGGCGGGTCTATCGCGTCGCCTCCCGCGAGAACCAGGCGGTCAACGGCTTTTGGATCTGCGATCTCGGCCGCGAGGGGCGGCGCGACATCGACGAGGCGCGCCGCGCCGTCCCGCTGAAAAAGGGCGCCCCGGCTCCCGGCCTGTCCCTGCCGACGGCCCTGGCCGACGTCGCCGCGGCCGTCCGCGGCCTCCCGGCCGGGGAGCGGGCGGGCGGGATCGCCGTGGTCCTGAACGGCCGCATGACCTGCGAGGAGCTGGCCCTGGCCCGGGCGCTCTTCGCCGGCGCCATGGGTCTCCGGAACGTCTTTTTCGCCGACCGGAAGCCGGGCCAGGCCGACGATCTGCTGCTGACGGCCGAGCGGACGCCCAACCTCCGCGGCGCCGTCGAGGCCGGCTTCGCGCCCCGGCTGCCGGCCCTCGACGATGTGGCCTCGGCGAAGGTGCTGATCGTCTTCGGCTCCCGCCTGGCCGAGCACTATGCCGGGCCCGATCTCGTCCGGGCCCTGGCTTCCGTTCCGGCGAAATTCCTTTTCTCGGCCCACGCCGGGCCGCTCGACGGTCTCGTGGACATCGCCTTTCCGGCGACCGTTCCGGCCGAAAAATCAGGGACTTACATCAACATCGAGGGCCTGCGCCAGGTTTTCGCCCAAGCCCTGGAGCCGGCTCCCGGCGTGGCTTCTGACGGCGACATCCTGACCCAGCTAGCCGGCCTGCTGGGCTCCGGCCGCGGAGACGCCGATGGCCGCTGACGTCCTCATCATCCTGGCCAAGGTCGTCCTGACCCTGGCCTGGACGCTCCTGCTGGCCCTGTTCCTGACCTGGGTCGAGCGGAAGCAGAGCGCGGTGATGCAGGACCGGATCGGGGCCAATCGCGCCTCCGTCCTCGGGCTGCGGCTCTTCGGCCTTTTTCAGCCGTTCGCCGACGCCATCAAGATGTTTTTCAAGGAAGACTTCGTCCCGTCCTTCGCCCAGAAGCCCCTGCATTGGCTGGCGCCCGTGGTCTCGTTCTTCTGCGTCTCCGTGACCATGATCGCCGTGCCCTTCGGCGACACGGTCCGGCTGTTCGGCCGGCGGATCCCCCTGCAGGTGGTCGATCTCAACGCCGCCGTCGTCTTCGTCCTGGCCATGCTCGGCCTGGCCGTCTACGGCATCCTGACCGGCGGCTGGGCCTCGTCGAGCCGGTTCGCCCTGATCGGCAGCCTCCGCGGCGCCGCCCAGCTCGTCTCGTACGAGGTCGCCCTCGGCCTGTCGCTCGTCGGCCTGATCATGGTCTTCCCGTCCCTCAGCCTGGCGAAGATCGTCGAGTGCCAGGGCGGGCTGCTGTTCGGGTTCCTGCCCAAGTGGGGGATATTCCTCCAGCCCCTGGGCTTCGCCGTCTTCTTCCTGGCGGGGCTGGCCGAGACCAAGCGGGTGCCCTTCGATCTGCCGGAGGGCGAGTCCGAGATCATCGGCTTCTACACGGAATATTCCGGGCTCAAGTTCGGGCTGTTCATGTTCACCGATTTCCTCGAGGTCATCGTCTTCGCCGCCATGGCCGCGACCCTCTTTTTCGGCGGCTGGCAGGTGCCCTGGCTCGGCGATGGAGGCTTCGTCTTTCCCTGGGGCGGCCGGATCGCCGCGGCGCCGTGGGCCGTGACGGTCCTGCGCGTCCTATCCTTCAATCTCAAGGTCCTGTTCTTCTGCTGGCTCCAGATCCTGACCCGGTGGACCTACCCGCGCTTCCGCTACGACCAGGTCATGGACCTCGGCTGGAAGGTCCTCGTGCCGGCCGGGGCCGTCAACATCCTCGCGACCGGGCTCTTCCTGGCGGGGCGATAGGAGGACCATGAGCAGCGCCTGGACCGTCGCCAAGGAGATCGTCAGGGGGTCGGCCATCACGGCCCGCCACTTCTTCGTCAACATGACCTTCCACACCCTGCGGCTGCTCGGCATCCGGAACCGCAGAAGGGGAGCGGTGACTTTCCAGTACCCCGAGGAGGTCAAGCCCCTGGCCGCGCGGCACCGCAGCCTGCACCGCCTCCGGCCGCGGCCGGACGGCCGGCCGAGCTGCGTCGCCTGCATGCTCTGCGTCACGGTCTGCCCTTCGGAATGCCTGTCCGTCGAGGCGGCCGAGGACCCGGACCCCGAGATCCAGAAGCTCCCGGCCAGGTTCGTCGTCGACCTCGACCGCTGCTGCTTCTGCGGCTTTTGCGTCGAAGCCTGTCCGGTCGACGCCATCCGCATGGACACCGGCGAGATCCGGCTGGCGGCCACGGACCGCGCCGGCCTGAGAGTCCGGTTGGACAAGCCATGAACGCCGCCGACAGGATAGCGGTCGGGGAGATCGAGGTCGTCCGCCTGCTTGACGGCACCTTCCGGGTGGACGGCGGGGCCATGTTCGGGGTCGTGCCCCGGACCCTCTGGGCCGCCCTGGCGCCGCCCGACCGCGAGAACCGGATCACGCTGGCCCTGAACTGCTATCTCGTCCGCGCCCCGGGCGCGACGATCCTGCTCGACACCGGCGTCGGGCCCGACCTCGGCCGTCGGTATGCGGACTTCTACGGCGTCGATCGCCGCCCCGGCCTCCTGGCGGGGCTGGCCGGCCTGGGCCTCGGGCCGGAGGACATCGACCTGGTCGTCAACAGCCACCTCCACTTCGATCACTGCGGCGGGAACACGATGAAGACGGCCGGCGGGACTTGGGCGCCCGCGTTTCCCGGGGCGCGCTACGCCGTCCAGCGCGGCGAATGGGAGCAGGCCCTGCATCCCGTCGGGCGGGACAAGCCGAGCTACATGCCGGCCCGGCTCAAGTCCCTGGCCGACTCGGGCCGCCTGACGCTCCTCGACGGCGACGGGCCCGTGGCGTCAGGCATCGAGGCCGTCATCGTCGCCGGCCACACGGCCTTCCACCAGGGGATCAAGGTCTCGTCGGCCGGCCGGACCTTTTTCTTCGCCGCCGACGCCGTGCCCACGGCGGCCCACGTCGGGCTCGACTGCATCATGAGCTACGACCTCTACCCGGTCGACACGTACGAGACGAAGAAGGCGCTCCTGGAGCGGGCCGAGGCCGGCGGCTGGGCCCTGGGCTTCAGCCACGACCTGGCGATGCCGTTCGGCCGCCTGCGCCGCGCCGGCCGCCGGCTCGAGGCCGCGCCCGCGGAGGGCGACGCGGCCGGGCCCGAAAGAGATTGACTTTTCGGAAGCCCGTCTTTAAGATGAGCCTTCTGCAAATTCCGAGGAGGTTGTCAATGAAGAAAGTGACCGTCGAAGAGCTGCTCGCCAAGGCCCAGCAGCCGTCCCTGGACGCCCCGAGGCTCCACAGGTTCTACAAGGGCAAGATGGGCACCGCCGTCAAGTGCCGCGTCCGCGATTTCAACGACTTCGCGATCTGGTACACGCCCGGCGTCGCGGCCGTCTGCAAGGAGATCCAGGCCGACAAGCAGAAGGCCTACGAGTACACGAACAAGTGGAATTCCGTGGCCGTCATCAGCGACGGCACGCGCGTGCTCGGCCTGGGCGACATCGGTCCCGAGGCCGGCCTGCCGGTCATGGAAGGCAAGGGCATCCTCTATAAGTACCTGGGCGGCGTCGATGCCTTCCCGATCTGCCTCGACGAAAAGGACCCGGACAAGCTCATCGAGATCTGCCGGGCCCTGCAGCCGTCCTTCGGCGGCTACAACCTCGAGGACATCGCCCAGCCCAAGTGCTTCCGCATCCTCGACGAGCTGCGCGGGAAGTGCGAGATCCCGGTCTGGCACGACGACCAGCAGGGAACGGCCTGCGTCACTGTGGCCGGCCTGATCAACGCCCTCAAGATCGTCAAGAAGGACATCGCCGAGGTCAAGTGCACGGTCATCGGCTCGGGGGCCTCCGGCATCAACATCGCCCGCCAGATCATGCTGGCCGGGTCCAACCCCGCCAACATGCTCTCGGTCGATTCCAAGGGCATCCTGTCCCGCGACCGGGCCGACAAGGACGTCCTCCAGGCGAAGTTCAAGGAGAAATGGGACCTCTGCCTGAGGACCAATCCGAAGTGCAAGCAGGGCTCCATGGCCGACGCCATCAAGGGCGCCGACGTGCTCATCTGCTGCTCGACCCCCGGCCCCGGGACGGTCAAGCCGGAGTGGATCAAGACCATGGCCAAGGACGCCATCGTCTTCGCCGAGGCCAACCCCATCCCCGAGATCTGGCCCTGGGAGGCCAAGGAGGCCGGGGCCCGCATCGTCGCGACGGGCCGGTCCGATTTCCCCAACCAGGTCAACAACTCCCTCGGCTTCCCCGGCATCTTCCGGGGCGCCCTGGACGTCCGGGCCAAGACGATCACGGACGGCATGTGCATCGCCGCCGCCCGGGAGCTGGCCAAGGTGGCCGAGGACAAGGGCATCCACGAGGACTACATCATCCCCAACATGGACGAATGGGAGGTCTTCCCCCGCGAGGCCGTGGCCGTCGGGTCCAAGGCCATCGAGGAGGGCGTGGCCCGGTTCACTTTCCCGGCCGACGTCCGCTTCAGGATGGCCGAGGAGATCATCCGCGCCTCCAGGGAGGACGTCCAGAAGAAGATGAAGGAAGGCGTCATCATCGATCCGGACAAATGATCCGGCGCGCCCACCAAGCCGGGCGGGGGGAGGGGGCATGGCGCCCCTTCCCCCGCTTTTGTTCGTCCGGATTTGACAAAGCCCCCTTAAAGTGATATAAGTTTCCGCAATCAGGACATCTCAATCACACGGCGCCTATCTCACGTAATTCATACAAAAGCTACCAAAGGAGGTACAATCATGAAGAGCATCGTGAAAGGCTTAGCGCTGGCGCTCGCCCTCGTGTTTGTGTTCACGAGCTGCGCCAAGGCTCCCACCCAGTTGATGGACCAGGCCAAGGCCGGCATCCAGGGCGTCATCGACGCCAAGGGCGGCATCTACGCCAAGGATGAGCTGAACAAGCTCCAGGGCGACCTGCAGGCCGCTCTTGATGCGGTCGCGGCCCAGTCGAAGAAATTCTTCAAGAAGTATGGCCCGGCCAAGGAAATGCTGAACAAGGTCATCGCCGACGCCGAGCAGGTCAAGGGCCTGATCCCCGGGCGGATCGCTGAGGCCAAGGCTGCTGCCGAGACCGCGATGAACGAAGCCAAGACGGCCGTCGAACAGGCCAAGGCGCTCCTCGAGAAGGCCCCCAAGGGCAAGGGCACCAAGGCCGACATCGAGGCCATGAAGGCTGACCTGGCTGGTCTCGAGACCGCGATGGCCGACGTTACCACCGCCCTGAACGCCGAGGACTATTTCGGCGCCAAGGACAAGGCCAACGTCATCAAGGAAAAGGCTGCCGGCATCACCGAGCAGATCAACGCCGCCATCGCCAAGGTCAAGGGCCGCTAAGTCACAGGACTTGAAGCTCAGTAAAACAGCCGCCTTCGTACTGGCTGTTTTGCTCTTTGGTTGTCGGACCGCACCGGTCCCGACGGAGGTCCTTGACGCTGACCGTCAGGAAAGAGACCTTCGGGGGACCGGTGCTTCTCTTTTTGCCGGACCGGAGCATGCGGCCTACCTGCGGAGCCTGGCTAACGCCCGCCAAACCCTGGAAAGGGAGAACCTCAAGCTGGGCTGGTTCCGCGATTACGGCAAGGTCCGCCGGGAATTCGCGGCCGTGCTGCGGACCGGCGAGGCCGTCGGGGCCGAGGCCCGGACGGCCATCTCCAGCCGGTCGGCGTCCCTGAGCCAATCGGTCCAGGCGATCCGCCGCCGGCTGATGACGCTCGACGACCTGACCTTGTCGCTGGTCGAGCGGGGCCCGGCCCGGAGCCGGCTGACCCAGGCCTCCCTGGCCCTGACCGAGGCCGAGGAGATGATCGACCGGAGCCGGTTCGACCAGGCGTCGTCCCGCCTCGAGAAGGCCACGAGCCTGACGGCCGAGGCCGAAAAGGCCGTCATCGCCCACATCTCCCGGTACCTCGATCCGGCCCAGGTCAGGAGCTGGAAGACGGCCGCCGAAGAGACCATCGCCGATTCGCGGGAGCGAGGCCTGACCGTCTTCATCGTCACCAAGCTCGAACACCGTCTCCTGGTCTACAGGGCCGGCAAGCTCATCCGCACCTACGATGTCGGGCTGGGCTTCAACGGCCTGGCCGACAAGCGCTATGCCGGCGACAATGCCACTCCGGAGGGACGCTACAAGGTCGTCCGGAAGATCCCCTCGAGCCTCTATTACAAGGCCCTGCTCATCGATTATCCGAACGACGAGGATCGCCGCTGGTTCGCCCGGGAGAGGGCCCGGGGGACGATCCCCAAATACGTCGGGATCGGGGGGGACGTCGAGATCCACGGCGGCGGCCAGGACAGCCTGACCCGGGGCTGCGTCTCCCTGGACAACAACAGGATGGACGAGCTCTACGACCTGGCCGCGGTCGGGACGCCGGTCACGATCGTCGGCACGCTGGAGCTCGAGAATTACGTCATCAAAGCCATCGGGAACAACTGATATGTTTATCAAGCGAATCCTCCTCGCGGCGACGGCCCTGGCCGCCCTTGGTTTCCTGGCCGTCCTCGGTGCCTCGTATTTCATCGGCCTCAAGGAGGCCTCGGGCTGGCCGGCTCCGGGCCCGGTCCTGTCGGACAAGGACGCTCCCAAGGTCGAAAAGAACGTCCAGCAGCTCGAAAAGCGGATGTCGGCCCTGCAGCCCAAGGGCCTCTACATCGTCATCGATACGGCCGAGAACCGGCTCCAGCTCAGGGACGGGGACAAGGTGCTGCGGACGGCCGTCGTCTCCTGCGGCAGCGGCGTCGTCCTCGAGGAGCAGGGCGGCCGGAAGCGCAGCTGGGTCTTCGACACGCCCCGGGGCGAGTTCAGCGTCAAATCGAAGATAACCAATCCGTACTGGGTCAAGCCGGACTGGGCCTTCATCGAGGAAGGGGAGAAGATCCCCAAGGCCATGGAGGACCGGATCGAGGCCGGGACGCTCGGGGATTATGCCCTGGGCTTCGGCCAGGGGTTTTTCATCCACGGCACCCTGTATACCCGGCTCCTCGGCCGGAACGTCACCCACGGCTGCGTCCGGGTGGGTGACGAGGACCTGAAGTACCTGTTCAAGACGGTCCCGATCGGGGCGAAGATCTACATCTACTGATGAGGGCGGCGATGAGAAATGCAGCACGTGTCGCGGGTCTCGCGGTCCTGGCCGGGATCGGGATATTCGCCCTCGCCGGGCCGGTCCCGGGCGCCGAGATCGACCGGGCGGCCCTGGGGAAGAAGCAGGAAACCCTGACGGCCGAATACGGCCTGGCCAAGGACGCCAAGTTCTATTTCGTCTTCGACGTCCGGGGGCATAAGCTGGAGCTGAGGGTCCGGGGCATGGTCCTGAGATCCTGGCCGATAGTCGGCATGAGGTTCTGGGGCAGGCCGGAATTCTCGGGCATGGTCGAGCTGACGAGGAAGACCACGCTGAAGGCGCCGGAGCGGATCATAATCAAGCCGGGGCAGGAAGAAGCCCTGGTCAAGGTCCCCGCGCCCGCGCCGAAACCGGGCGCGGCCGCCGCGGCGGCGCCGGTGGCCGCCGACTACGACCTCGAGGCCCTGGAGATCAGGGATATGCCGACGCGCTTCAGCATGGATTTCGACAACGGGCTCCACGTCTCGCTCGCGGCCAGGTCGGGGGAGGCCCCCGGGCTGATCGCCCGGCTGAAGGAAGCCTGGCGCTGGTACATCGCTCTCCCCCTGGGCGATGTCTTCGGCCGGGACCGGCAAAAGGCCCGGCCGGTGCTGGAACTGGTCTTCGAGGACGAGAAGGCGCCCCAGGGGATATACTGGCATTTCTTTGACGGGATCAAAGGGATCATTCTCTGATCTCTTCGGGCTGACTGATTGAAAAACAAAGCCGGGGAAGATTTTTAATTAATACTTGACACTAAAGGACTAAGATTATATATTGTATTAGCGCTAAATTGAATATGTCAGGAGGGCTCCAATGAGCAAGATAATCGGAATCGATCTGGGTACGACGAATTCGGTCGTCGCGATCCAGGAAGGAGAGAAGACGACCGTCATCCCGAACGAGGAAGGCGGGCGGACGACGCCGTCCGTCGTCGCGTTCTCGGCCAAGGGCGAGATCCTGGTCGGGCAGGTCGCCAAGCGCCAGCGGGTGACGAACCCCGAGAACACCATCTACTCGATCAAGCGCTTCATGGGCCGGCGCTTCGGCGAGGTCGGCCAGGAGATCAAGCAGGTCCCGTTCAAGGTCACCGAGGCCCCGAACGGCGACGTCCGGGTCGAGGCCCACGGCAAGCTCTACGCCCCGCCCGAGATCTCGGCCTTCATCCTGCAGAAGCTGAAAAAGGCCGCCGAGGATTACCTCGGGGAGAAGGTGGAGCGGGCCGTCATCACCGTCCCCGCCTATTTCAATGACAGCCAGCGCAAGGCCACCAAGGACGCCGGTCAGATCGCCGGGCTCAAGGTCGAGCGGATCATCAACGAGCCGACGGCCGCGGCCCTGGCCTACGGCATGGACAAGAAGAAGGACCAGACGATCGCCGTCTACGACTTCGGCGGCGGCACGTTCGACATCTCGATCCTGGAAGTCGGGGAAGGCGTCGTCGAGGTCAAGGCGACAAACGGCGACACCCACCTCGGCGGCGACGACCTGGACCAGCGGGTCCAGGACTGGATCGTCCAGGAATTCAAGCGCGACTCCGGCATCGACCTGACGCGCGATAAGATGGCCATCCAGCGCCTCAAGGAGGCCGCCGAGAAAGCCAAGGTCGAGCTCTCGACCACCATGGAGACCGAGATCAACCTGCCCTTCATCACCGCCGACGCCTCCGGGCCGCGGCACCTGCTGATGAAGATGACCCGGGCCAAGCTCGAGCAGCTCTGCGAGGACCTCATCCAGAGGTCCGTCGCCCCCGTTCGGCAGGCCCTGGCCGACGCCAACCTCAAGGCCTCGGACATCCACGAGGTCATCCTCGTCGGCGGCCAGACCCGCATGCCCCGCATCCAGCAGCTCGTCCAGGAGCTGTTCGGCCGCGAGCCGCACAAGGGCGTCAACCCGGACGAGGTCGTGGCCGTCGGCGCGGCCATCCAGGGCGGCGTCCTGTCGGGCGACGTCAAGGACGTGCTCCTGCTCGACGTCACCCCGCTGACCCTTGGCATCGAGACGCTCGGCGGCGTGTTCACCAAGATGATCACCCGCAACACGACCATCCCGACCAAGAAGACCGAGATCTTCTCGACCGCCTCGGACAACCAGCCGAGCGTCGAGATCCACGTCCTGCAGGGCGAGCGCGAGATGGCCTCGCACAACCGGACCCTCGGCCGCTTCCACCTCGACGGCATCCCGCCGGCTCCCCGGGGCATCCCCAAGATCGAGGTGACCTTCGACATCGACGCCAACGGCATCCTGCACGTTTCGGCGAAGGACCTTGGCACGGGCAAGCAGCAGGCCATCACGATCACGGGCCACAGCGGGCTCGACGAGAAGGAGATCAACCGCATGGTCAAGGACGCCGAGTCCAACGCCGCCGAGGACCGGAAGCGGCGGGAGACGATCGACGCCCGCAACCACGCCGATCAGCTCGTCTACAGCCTGGAGAAGCTGCTGCGGGAGAACAAGGACAAGGTCCCGGCCGAGGAGGCCGACCGTGTCCAGAAGGAGATCGAGAACACCAAGAAGGCCATCGAGTCGGACGACCTCGACAGGATCCGCAAGGCCTCCGAAGACCTGGCCAACGCCTCGCACAAGCTGACCGAGATGATGTACCGGCAGGCCGGGCCGCAGCCCGGCGCCGAAGCCGGGGGCGCCGGCTATCAGGCCGGCTCCCAGCAGCAGTCCTCCGGAGGCGGCAACGGCCGCAGCGAGGAGGGGGAGGTCATCGACGCCGAAGTGGTTGATGACGATTCGAAAAAGAAGTAAATAATATCGCCGGGCCGGGTCCAGGGAGCGGAGATGGCGAAGGATTATTACCAGGTCTTGGGCGTCGACAAGGGCGCCGCCTTGCCCGAGATCAAGAAGGCCTACCGCCGGCTGGCGCGCAAGTACCATCCCGACCTCAATCCCGGGGACAAGACGGCCGAAGCCCGCTTCAAGGAGATCCAGGAAGCCTACTCGGTCCTGAGCGATCCCAAGAAGCGGGCCCAGTACGACCAGTTCGGCGATCTCGGCGGCATCCCGCCGGGCGCCGGGCCGGGCGCCGGTCCCGCCGGCGGCGGCTTCGAAGGCTTCGATTTTTCCGATTACGGCTCGTCGACCTTCCGGGACTTCTTCGAGAACCTGTTCGGCGGCGGCGGCGTTCGGGGGGCGGGGCCGTCCGCGGGCGCTGCCGAGCGGGGCGAGGACCTTCAGTACTCCATGTCCGTCGGGTTCGAGGACGCCATCCGCGGCGTCGAAGCCCGCATCAGGGTTAACCGCCTGGCGGCCTGCAAAGCGTGCGGCGGCACCGGCCGGGCCTCCGGCTCGCGGCCGCGGGCCTGTCCGGCCTGCGGCGGCAGCGGGCGGGGCACCACGCAGCGGGGCTTCATGAAGTTCTCGGGCGTCTGCCAGGCCTGCGGCGGCACGGGCCAAGCCGCGGGCGAGCCCTGTCCGGCCTGCGGCGGACAAGGCCTGGCCCAGATATCGGACCTCATCACCGTCCGCATCCCCGCGGGCGTCGACAACGGCTCCAAGGTCCGCGTCCCGGGGCGCGGCAACGCCGGCCGGAACGGCGGGCCGCCGGGCGACCTCTACATCGTCATCGAGGTCGCGCCGCACGCCATTTTCAAGAGGGAAGGGGCGAATATCTCGGTCCGGGTGCCGGTCACGGTGCCCGAGGCCACGCTGGGGGCCAAGATCGAGGTGCCGACCCTCTGGGGCCGGACGACCATCCGCATCCCGCCCGGGACGAAGTCGGGCCAGAAGTTCCGCATCAGGGAACAGGGCGCACCGGTCGCCGGCCGGCACGGCCGCGGCGACGAGTTCGCCGAGGTCTACATCGTCCCGCCGCCGTTCGAGAACCAGCGGGTCCGGGAGATCATGAAGGAGCTGGAAACGCTCTCGGGGCCGAACCCGAGGCAGTCCCAGGGATGAGCCCAGATGAAGAAGAACAGGGAAGAGAAGAAAGAGAGGCTTAAGCGGCCGGCCTCGGCCAAGGGGGCCGGCGGCCCGGTTTACCATATCTCGGCCGTCGCCGAGATGTACGGGCTCCACCCGCAAACTCTCCGGATGTACGAGCGGGAGGGCCTGCTCATGCCCTCCCGGAGCGAGGGCAACACCCGCCTGTATTCGGCCGAGGACCTCAAGCGGCTGGAGATCATCCTGAATCTCATCCGCGACCTCGGGGTCAACCTGGCCGGGGTCGAGGTCATCCTGAACATGAGGGACAAGATCGAGCGCATCGAGTCCGAGGTCGGCGAATTCCTCGGCTACATACAGCGGGAGTTCTTCCAGGGCAAGGAGGAGGAGTTCGAGGCCCGGAAGCGGGCCCTGATGAGCGTCCGGCCCAGCGGGGTGGTCAAGGTCAAGAACCGGGATGAGTGAAGCATGGACCCGCGGGACTTCTTCGACTCGAGGAACATCAAGCATTACCTCGAGGACATCTCGAAGTTCCCGGCCCTGACCGAGGACGAAGAGAAGAAGCTCGGGGAGAAGATCCGCCAGGGCGACGCGGAAGCCCTGCAGGCCCTGGTCCGGTCCAATCTCAAGTTCGTCGTCTCGTACGTCAAGAAGTACCGGGGCATGGGGCTGGGCCTGCTCGACCTCATCGACGAGGGCAACGTCGGGCTGATCGAGGCGGCCAAGCGCTTCGATCCCTCCCGGGGCGTGCGCTTCGTCTCCTACGCCGTCTGGTGGATCCGCCAGGCCATCCTCCACGCCCTGACCCAGTCGGCGCGGATCACCCGGATCCCCCAGAAGCTGGCCGACCAGATCTCCCAGATGAAAAGGAAGACGGCCGAGCTCAAGGTCGCGCTGGGGCGGGAGCCGGTCCGGGAGGAGATCGCCGCGGCCATGTGCGTGTCGGAGACCGACGTCGAGGACCTCGAGATCCTCGCGGAGCGCAACCTGTCCCTGAGCGACAAGGTCAACGACGACGACCTGGAGGTCGAGGACCGGCTCAGCGACCCGGACTCGCCCTCGGTCGAGTACCAGATCATCAAGGCCTCAATCCAGCAGCAGATCCGGGACATCCTGAGCGAGCTGGATGAGAAGGAGGCCCTTGTGCTAAAATTACGGTTCGGGTTGGACGACGACCGGCCGCGGACCCTGCAGGAGATCGGCGACCAGCTCAATCTGACCCGCGAGAGGATCCGCCAGATAGAACAGAAGGCCATGAGGAAGCTCAGCCGGTCGCAGAAGCTCCAGCACCTTCGGGGGTACCTGAATTGAGCGAGCCGGCGGTCTGCCCCAAGTGCCGGGGGACGGGCTGGGTCCTCGAGGACGCCGCAGGCTCCCGGGTGGCCAGGCGCTGCGCCTGCTACGGCGAGCGCTGGAAACAGTCCCTGTTCGACCAGGCCAACATCCCCCGGCGCTACCAATCCTGCACCCTGGACAGCTTCGAGGTCCACAACGACTCGCACCGGGACGCCCTCAAGATCTCGCGGCAGTTCGTCAAGAACTACCCGGCCCAGGATGTCGGGCTGCTGTTCATCGGGCCCTGCGGGGTGGGGAAGACCCACCTGGCCGTGGCCGTCATCCAGGAGCTCATCCGGACGAAGGACGCTTCCTGCATCTTCTACGATTTCCGCGACCTTATCCGCGAGATCCAGAGCACCTTCACGCCGGACTCGACGCTGTCCGAATCCGACGTGCTGACGCCCGTCTTCCAGTCCGAGGTCCTAGTCCTCGACGAGCTCGGGGCCAAGCGGACGACGGCCTGGGTCGAAGAGACGGTCTTCTACATCATCAACCATCGCTACAACCACAAGAAGATGACCTTGTTCACGACCAACTACCCTGACCTCGACGAGGAGGAGGACAAGCGTGACTCCTTCTACAAGAAGGGCGGTGACAGCCTGATCGACCGCATCGGCGTCCGTCTCCGCTCGCGCATCTACGAGATGTGCAAGGTCGTCGAGATCACGGGCGAGGACTATCGCAAGATCGCCAAACAGGCCAGCTACCGGTTCTGAACGCTCTTCTTGCTCGTGTTGTCTGTTGCACCAACGTGATAACTTCCGGATTGGCCAACGTGAAAACTTCCGCTTTTTTCGGCTAAGGTATGGCCTCCTGAGGAAGGAGGCCGGACTTGAAGCGGAAGGAACTTATCACATTGAGCCGG